>JBILPO010000048.1:0-9188 GCA_044373805.1 Pelobium sp. | reverse complement strand
ATACCCGTAACTGTTCCTAATAATCCAGCTAAAGTTCCAACAGATACCAATGTTGCAATAATAGTTAAGTTTTGCTCTAACATTGGCATTTCTAATGCAGTTGCTTCTTCAATATCTTTTTGGATAGCTAAACATTTTTGCTCTGTATCCATGATAGTATCAGACTCAACTTCTCTGTACTTTAATAATCCTGATTTAATTACCGCAGCAACAGAACCCTTTTGTTTGTCACATTCGCTAATTGCTCCTTCTACATTGTTTGAAGAAAGCATAGATTGTACTTTTTTAACAAATACATCTACGTTACCTGTACCAGCAGCTTTACTGATCACAAAGAAACGCTCAATAGAAAATACAATTACCATTAAAAACATTGACATTAAGAAAGGTACAATGTATCCTCCTTTGTAAACCATTCCAAAGTAATTACCTGGTAAAGGTTGACCGGTGTTAACACCACCTTGAAAATTTGATCCGTTGCCCATTACAATTAAAAATAAAGCCCATCCGATCACGATGCAGATGACGATAGCTAGTCCTGCGAAAATCCCTGAACCCTTTGAGTTCTCTTTCTTAGCCATAGTAGGTTTTGGTGCGTTTGCCATTGTTTTTTAGTTTTTAAGTTTTTGATTAAATTAATGTGTGTGTGTTTGATTATTTAATTATTATAATGATGGTTTTTTCTACTAGCGAATAACAAATTTATGATTTAAAGTTTAAAAACAAACTTTTTATGAGATCTAGTAAAATTATTACAAAACTTCTTAATGTGAAGGAATGTACGCTTCCAATAAACGCCATAATAAAAAAAAATTGCCCAATAAGGACAATTCTTTTACAATGAAAACCATTTTAATACTAAAAACCAAATTTATCTCTTTAATTTTTAGTTATTAATTTATTACCCTAAAAACTATCGTTATTTTATCTCATAAGTTAATTTATCTTCAAATTGATGAAAGTTACTTTTAAAAGATTCAGATAATTCCTCGGCTTTTAAATCATAAGCCTCTTTATCTACCCAAGTATTTCTAGGATCAAGAATTTCTGGTGGAACTCCGAAACAAGAAACTGGCATCTCTAGGTCAAAAATAGGATGTGTTTGATAATCAGCATCTATTAAAGTATCTTCTAATACGGCATGAATCATAGCTCTAGTGTAAGCCAACTTAATTCTTTTACCAACGCCATAAGAACCGCCAGACCAACCAGTATTGATTAGCCATACATTTACACCGTGTTTTTCAATTTTATCGCCAAGCAATTCGGCATAAACAGCCGGATGTAATGGCATAAAGGCTTTTCCAAAACAAGCGGAAAAAGTGGTTTGAGGCTCGGTGATGCCGGCTTCTGTACCGGCTACTTTTGCAGTATAACCAGAAATAAAATGATACATTGCTTGCTGTGAAGTGAGCTTAGAAATTGGAGGTAAAACGCCAAAAGCATCGGCAGTTAAAAAGAAAATATTCTTTGGAATGGCCGCTTTAGATGGGATTATTGCATTTTTGATGTAATTTAAAGGGTAGGCTACTCTTGTATTCTCTGTTTTTTGAATATTGTAATAATCAACAGTACGCGTATCTTCATAGAAATTTATATTCTCTAATAGTGCCCCAAATTTTATTGCATTAAAAATTTCAGGTTCTTTATCCTGGCTTAAATCTATACATTTAGCATAGCAGCCGCCCTCAAAATTAAATACGCCGTTATCACTCCATCCATGCTCATCATCTCCAATTAAAGCTCTATCCGGATCAGCAGATAAAGTTGTTTTTCCCGTTCCTGATAATCCAAAGAAAATTGCCGTATCTCCTTTTTTACCCACATTGGCAGAGCAATGCATAGATAATACCTGATTTTGATGAGGTAAAATAAAATTCAAAACAGAGAAAATTCCCTTTTTTATCTCGCCTGTGTAGGCTGTGCCTCCAATTAAAATAATTTTTCTAGAAAAATTAATGATAGAAAAATTAAACTGACGAGTTCCGTCCACTTTTGGATCTGCTTTAAAACCTGGTGCAGCGATAACTGTCCAAGGAGCTAAAGACGGAATAGCTTTTGTTTCCTCGGGTCTTAAAAATAAATGATGTGCAAAAAGATTTTGAAATGCAGTTTCGGTAATTACCAAAATAGGGATTTGAAAGTTTTCATCGGCGCAAGCCATAGAATTTCTTACAAAAATCTCTTCTTTAGTATTTAAATAGCTAATTACTTTTTGATAAAGCTTATCAAACTTTTGTGAATCAAACTTAATGTTAATATCTCCCCACCAAACATTTTCTCTGGTATGTTCATCTTCTACAATGTATCTGTCTTTTGGCGAGCGACCAGTAAATGAACCTGTATCAATAGCTAAAGCGCCATTTTCAGCTAATTTCCCTTCTCCTTTTAGTATTGCTTTCTCCATCAATTGGGGCACATCAAGCTGGTAGCTGATGATCAAATTTTTAGAAAAATTAAATTGACTAAGATCTGCTTTGTCTAGTTTTATCTTATTCATAAGTTATAATTGGTTCTACAAAAATAACTAGAATAAAACAAAAAAATAGAATTTAAATACCTAAAAATCAGCTAATTGTACTCAATACACTAAGTGTTAAGTGGCTATTAATCAGTTAGAAAAATCATTTTACTTAGTGTATTTTAACCTCCAATTTTTTTTACTTTAAAACCCTCATTTAAAAGCAAATCCATTACTTTTTGTCTGAAATCTCCTTGGATCAAAATTTCGCCATCTTTTACTGAGCCTCCCACCCCACATTTAGACTTCAAAAGTTTACCTAAAACTTTCAAGTCATCATCACTCCCAATAAAACCACTAACCAAAGTTACAGCTTTACCACCTCGTTGTTTTTTATCTAACTGGACCCTTAAATCTTGTTTAGAAGGGTTTAACGTCTCCTCTATTTTTTCTTCAAAAGATGAATATTCTTGATCAGGATTGGTAGAAAAAACAATACCATCAAAACTGCTAAATTTTTTAGAGCGCTTATCGTTACTCATTAACTAATTCTTTATAAATTTTACTTCAACTCTTCTATTCAATGCTCGGCCTTGGTCGGTTTTATTATCACTTGCCGGTACAAGGTAAGCTTTGTTAGAGATTACTGTATTTTTAATGTCTGAAGAAATAGACCGTAAACAATCGGCTACAGCCTTACCTCTTTTTTTAGAAAGCTTTAGGTTGTAATTTAAGCTACCCTTACTATCCGTATGTCCAATTATCTCTATTTTGTAGGCTTTACCTAGGGTTTCATAAGTTTTGGCTAAAACATATATTTTAATCATTTCAGCTTCTGAGATCTTAGCATCATCAAAATCAAAATAAATAACGGCATGATTAGGCTTGGCTTCCGCCGATAAGGGATTTACAACTTGGCTACTTTTTTTAATTTCCTTTTCCCTCTGGACTAAAATATCTTGCACTTTTTCTCCATCCAAAATCCTTGTAAGGTCTATTTCTTTGCTAAGATCTGGATAATCTACAAAACCTGGCTGAGTGATATCTTTTTTGGTAATTAAGCTACCCGTTTCTAAAAAAACACCAGAATCGTAAACATTGTCTGTTACATCGGCAATAATTATTTTAAGATGATACTTTTTATAGGGCTCAACAAATGTTTGAGCAACTAACTTGGTGGTAATTCCGTCAAATTGCAGATTTCTATACAATTTATCATTTACTTTTTTTATTAATGCTTCATTAGGCTGCATACCCAATCTTCTAAGTTCTTCCTCCGAATCTTTAGGGGTAAAAAACTTTTTAATTCTAAATAGTAGTTTTCCAACCTTGCTTCTGTAAACCTCCTCTTCGGGAGTATTTACAGGCATTTCTCTGTTTGAAACCACAAAAGAAAAAACATTATTGTCGATATAATAAATCGAGTCGGTTTTAAAGTTGACGGTATTAATGCTCACAGGTGTTTTTTTACCAGGAATAAGAGCAATATTTTTGGAGCTATCACCATCAGAAACAATAAAGGCAAAAACATCATTAAATTTAGATCCCACAAATTCCGGATATTCTTCTGACCCAAATTGGTAATTAAACTGAATGCTATTATTGTTTGGAACAAAATCAAACTCAATATAACTTAAATCATAAAAGACTCCTTGTATGATTTTTTGGAGATCATTGTCAATATCTGGCTTACCGTAAGCTTTAAAAGCAGCACTCTCATTAAATGTATCGTTTAGAGTTGCTATTGTAGAAATGTCTCCGGTAGACATCACCAACCCATCTTTTAGTTGTAAAACCCCATTATTAGAAAAAGTACCTGCTACCTCTTTGCCAGATAAATTGGTTTTAATATTCCCAATAACTACTCCCTGACCTACAAAACTAGTTTTAACCCACTCTTCGATATCTGTTAATCTGATATTAATTTGAGCTTGAGCGGCATTAATCACAAAAAAAACCAACAAAAAAACGTAATACTTTTTCATATTTAACAATTAGGTAAAGAATATGAATTTAAGAAAAATTACTTCAAATAACCAATTGTAAGGCTAAGTGTTTAATCTCTATCAACAAATCTTTCTCCATCATTGAGGGCTCTCCGTCTAAATGCACAGGACCTTTTTTAGTTCTTTGAATATTAATGTGCTTTCCTTTAATGATTTCTACATATTTAGAGTACTGAGCTGATTTAGTAAACATTCTAAAAACTAAAGCCGGGAATGCATACATTGGAAAAGGTTTGATAATACAGACGTCCAATAAACCATCATTTACCAATGCCGTAGGAGATACATGTGCATTGTTACCATATTGAGAAGAATTGGCAATGCTTAACATAAAAGCGGTATATTCAAACCGCTTTCCATCATTTACAATAACATACCGCTCGGGCTTGTAAGTTGAGATTTCCTTTAAAGTAGTTTTTATATAACCTTTAAATCCTCTTTTATGGTTTCCTGCAAAAATTGCACTGATATGAGCATCAAATCCCATCCCTGCCATATTAAAAAATTTTTTCCCATTAAAAACACCCGCATCTATTTTGGTAGTATTTAACAAATTAATTCTTTGAATAGCTTTAATGTTGTCTAAGGGAATTCCTAATGTTCTTGCAAGCCCATTACCAGATCCACAAGGAATAATTGCCATTAATTTTCCGGATGATTCCACTTCAGAAGCTACTTCATTAATAGTTCCATCTCCACCCACCGCCACTACAATATCAAAATTGGTCTTTACGGCATTTTCTGCTAGTTCCCTAGCATGACCGTGGTATTCTGAAAAAACTATTTCTGCATTAAATAGATGAAGATCTAAGTACTGATCTAACAAAGAGGGGAAAAATGTTTTGTTTAATCCGCCAGAAATTGGGTTAACAATGAAAAGGATCCTCTTTCTCAAAAATCTAAAAATTTAAATTATGCACAAAGTAATTCTATTTTTTCCATAAAATAAAAATTGTTATACCTTTGTAACTGTTAAAGTGGAATGATTTGAAACGATTGCAACCACGTAAAAAAATTGCTAAAGCCTCACTGCATCAGCACCTTTAATTTGCAATCTTTAATAGTTTTTTATTAAAAAAATTTAAAAATTTAAATATGCCTTATTTATTTACGTCAGAATCTGTATCTGAGGGACACCCAGACAAAGTTGCAGACCAAATTTCGGATGCACTAATTGATAATTTTTTAGCTTTTGACAAAGACTCTAAAGTTGCTTGTGAAACGTTAGTTACCACTGGCCAAGTGTTTTTAGCTGGAGAGGTGAAATCTAAAACATATCTGGATGTTCAGAAAATAGCTAGAGATGTGATTAAGAAAATTGGTTATACCAAATCTGAATACATGTTTGAAGCTAATTCTTGCGGCATCCTTTCTGCTATTCATGATCAGTCTCAAGATATTAACCAAGGTGTAGATCGTTCTAACCCTGAAGAACAAGGTGCTGGAGACCAAGGAATGATGTTTGGTTACGCTTCTAATGAAACAGATAACTATATGCCTTTGGCTTTAGATCTTGCGCATAAATTACTAATAGAGCTTGCCGCTTTACGCAGAGAAAGCAAAGAAATCACTTATTTAAGACCTGATGCAAAATCTCAGGTAACTATAGAATATAATGATGACCACCAACCTATTAGAATTGACAGCATTGTAATTTCTACGCAGCATGATGATTTTGATGAAGAAGCGACCATGTTGGCAAAAATAAAGAAAGACATTATTTCTATTTTGATTCCAAGAGTGAAAGCATCTCTTAAAGCAGAATTACAATCTTTATTTAATGATCAAATCACTTACCATATAAACCCTACAGGCAAGTTTGTAATTGGAGGCCCTCATGGCGATACCGGCTTAACCGGAAGAAAAATTATTGTAGATACTTATGGAGGAAAAGGCGCTCACGGTGGTGGTGCATTTTCTGGTAAAGACCCATCAAAAGTAGATAGATCTGCAGCTTATGCAACACGTCACATAGCCAAAAATTTAGTAGCTGCTGGGGTTGCTGATGAGGTTTTGGTGCAAGTTTCTTATGCAATTGGCGTAGCAAAACCTTGTGGAGTTTTTGTAGACACCAAAGGAACTTCTAAAGTGAATTTAACTGATGGAGAAATTGCTAAAAAAGTAGAAGCAATTTTTGATTTGCGTCCTTATTTTATAGAGCAACGCTTAAAATTAAGAAATCCTATCTATTCAGAAACTGCTGCTTACGGACACATGGGACGTACCAACGAAATCGTTAAAAAGACTTTCCATGGTGCAAACGGCGAAGTGAAAGAATTAGAAGTGGAATTATTTACTTGGGAAAAGTTAGACTTTGTAGATCAAGTGAAAGCTGAGTTTGGCTTATAATTAAGAATTTGCATAACTAAATATTGTAAAAGGTTAGATAATTAAATGTCTAACCTTTTTTGTTCCGTTTGATTTTGATGTGGTTTTTTTGAAGGCGAAGCTAATTGAAACACCAAAAACTTCATAAAAAAACATAGAAAAGGAGACTTGAAACAGATGTCAAAACCCATTTAATCTTGCACTACAAGTTTATCTATATTTCTTAGCTTAGTACATATATTAGAAATTTTGAAAATTTTATTTTAGAGATTATATACCGAACAAAAACATTGTTAAAAATGGAATCAAACAAAAAAGAAAACTTTTTAGCCATTGATATTGGCGGCTCTCACATTAAAGCTACAGTACTTAATAGCGATGGGGAAATGCAGTTTCCATACAATAAAATACCAACACCTGCATTAGCAAACCCAGAAAACGTTATCCGAGCCGTTAAAAACTTAATTAAAAACTATCCTCCTTTTGATAAAATATCTATTGGTTTCCCGGGCTATATAAAAGATGGAATAGTAATTACTGCTCCCAATTTAGATAAGCAAGCTTGGGAAAACTACAATTTGAGTAAAGTAATGGCAACCGAATTAAATAAACCAGTAAGATTAGTTAATGACGCCGATTTTCAAGGTTTAGCGGTAATTAACCGGAAAGGTTTAGAAATGGTAATTACATTGGGTACAGGTTTTGGAACCGCACTATTTATAGACGGAAAACTTTTGCCACATTTAGAATTAGCCCATCTTCCGGTTAGAAAAAATAAAGATTACGATTCTTTTATTGGCGATAAAGCATTAGAAAAAGATGGTCTCGAAAAATGGAACATTAAAATGAAGGAAGTGTTAACCACCTTTAAAACTGTAATAAACTATGATCAACTTTATTTAAGTGGCGGTAATGCAAAGAAGATCAGCTTTAAGCTAGATGACAACATTAAAATTGTAAGTAACAGAGACGGAATAAAAGGTGGCGCTTTCTTATGGGCAACCGAAGATGATTATTGTGTTAAAACCTTTCACCCTACGCCATCGCTTTAAATTATTTTTCTAATTTTAGCCCCTGTAAATCATTAATAATATAAAAAATTCAAAAATCTATTGACACATTCTTAAAATTTTAAAAGAAATTGGCATAAATAAAAATTGCTATTAAACTTAAAATATATTATGATGATGAAAAAATTCTTCATAACCAACCTAGAAAAACAGATTTAGAAGAATTTTTAAAATAGAAGCATAACGTAAAATGAAAGCTCACATTAAACCCAAACCAACCGTATTCATGATTTTTGGCGGCACAGGAGACCTTGCCGAAAGAAAATTGATACCAGCCTTGTACAATCTTTTTTTAGCAGAATACATGCCTAAAGAATTCATAATAGTTGGCTTAGGACGTACAGCATATCAAGATGCTAGTTTTAGAGATGTATTATTAAAGGGTGTAAACAAACACTCTAGAAGCGGCAAAGCCGAAAAGGAGAAATGGGATGAATTTGCTAAGCATATTTCTTATTTAAAAGCCGACGTTCATAATGAAAAAGATTATGAAAGGATGGAAAAAATCATCGAAGATTGCGATGCTAATTGGTCTGAACCTTCTGTAATCATTCATTACCTGGCTGTAACCCCTCAGTTTTTCCCAATTATTGCTAAAAATTTAGCAAAAATGAAGATGGCCAATGACGTAAATAGAACTAGAATTGTTGTTGAAAAGCCTTTTGGACATGATTTAGAATCAGCCAAAGAGCTCAATCATTTATTAAAAGATATTTTTCACGAATCTCAAATTTACAGAATAGATCATTATTTAGGAAAGGAAACAGTTCAAAACATGTTAGCTTTTCGATTTGCAAATGCACTTTTTGAACCAATTTGGAATCGTAACTATATAGAACATGTTCAAATTTCTGTAACTGAAGATATTGGCGTAGAAGATCGTGGTGGTTATTACAACACCTCTGGAGCTTTAAGAGATATGGTTCAAAATCATATTTTACAAGTTTTGTGTTTAGTAGCCATGGAGCCTCCTGTAAATTTTGACGCCGAAGAAATTCGAAATAGAAAAGTTGATGTTTTAAGAGCCATGCGTAAATTTGGTTCAGAAGAAATTAGATACAATACAGTTAGAGGGCAATATAGCGAAGGTTGGGTTGAGGGTGAAAAAGTAGTAGGCTACCGCGAAGAAAAAGATGTAGATCCAGATTCTAATACCGAAACTTTTGCTGCCTTAAAATTCTTTATTGATAACTGGAGATGGCAAAATGTTCCGTTCTATGTAAGAACAGGAAAAAGAATGCACCAAAAATCTTCTATCATTAGCATCCAATTTAAAGACGTTCCACATCTTATTTTCGCTACTCAATCTGCAGAAAGCTGGCA
>JBILPO010000428.1:0-2609 GCA_044373805.1 Pelobium sp. | reverse complement strand
CACAAGTACTGCATTCATTGGTAAAAGAGTAATCATTATTTTCATAATTACTAATTTGAAAGCGGTAACTAATTTGGTTATCATTTACCTTAAAGACTAGTCCGTTTAGTGTAGGAGAGTAATATTGGCTGTTATTTTTTACCTCATTTAAAATTTTTGGCAATTTTTCTACAGAGAGTAACTTAAGACCGAAAGAATAATTAGAGTCACTTTGAGATTGAGCATTTGCAAATAACACCGCAAACTGTAAGGATAAAATAGTAAGTATTCTTTTCATTTATTTTTTTATTTCAAGCAAAAGTAGCCATTTATTTTCCTCTTCCTTGAAGAATAATTACAAATGTATAAATCATAATTTTAAAATCTAAAGCTAAAGATCTGTTCTCTACATAAATAATATCAAAGGTTAATCTTTTTATCATTTGATCTATATTTTCTGCATAACCAAATTTTACCTGACCCCAAGAAGTAATTCCGGGTAAAACTTTTTGCAAATAATGATAATGAGGTGCTTTTTTAATGATTTGATCAATATAAAACTGTCTTTCAGGTCGTGGTCCAACAATTGCCATTTCTCCTCTTAGTACATTTATAAATTGAGGTAATTCATCTAACCTTAATTTTCTAAGAAATAAACCAAATTTTGTGATCCTTTTATCGTCTTTTTTAGAAAGCTGAGGTCCGGATTTTTCAGAATCCAAGTACATTGTTCTAAACTTATAAATATGAAAAGGTTTACCTCCTTTACCTATTCTTTCTTGCGAATAAATAATTGGACCTTTAGAACTAAGCTTAATAACAATAGAAATGATTAAAAAAATAGGGCTTAAAATTAACAAGACAAAAACGCTAACTAAATAGTCAATCAAAACCTTTACAATACGTTGCCAAATAGGCATTTTGTCGCTATGTAAAGTAATAAGAGGGATAGAAAATAAATAATTGATTTTAACAAAACCCGATACAATGTCATACATATCTGGAACCATGTTAATAATCACTTCTGTTTGCTCTAACTCATCTAAGATTGCCTTCAACTTATGATGTTCAGAGGTTTCAATAGCTAAAATGACTTCCTCAATGTCATTTTCTTTAATAATTTGAAGCAGATGATTTATATCACCTAAATTTTTTAATGGAGTTTGAAAGTGTTTGTTCTCTTTTTCCTCTAAAGCGATATAGCCTTCAAACTTAAACCCTATAGATTTTTTAAGGGTACTTATTTCTTCATAAATTTGAATGGCTTTGGTATTATTTCCTATCAATAATGTTTTAAATCCTATTCTGCGTTCCTGTAAAAGCCTTTTAATTCCTGTTAAATAAAAGAGTCTAAAAAAGTAAAGTAAAATGAAATGGTAAAAACCAATATAAATAGTTTCAATAAAAGAGGGGGTATCTAAATTGTTATTCTTAAATGAATAGTTGTAAATAAAGTAAACAATAATGATGATAATAGACTGATTGATAGTTCTAATGAGTTCTTTGAAACGAGATTTTCTTATAATTTGATTATAAGAACCAGTAAATCCATAAAGAAAGGAAAGTAGGAGTCCTAATTTTATAATGGTTATAAAATTTAAAGCTTCCTTAACGTAATTTAGATAAGACAAAGTGGTTAAAAACAACAATGCAGCAATAAAATTATAAAGAATATAAAATATGGTTCGTTTCTTAATCATAAAAGGAAAAACCCTTAGACACAGCAATTAGAAAAATAATAAGGCATAAAGCTAAGAAAATAGCTAATAATTCCTTTTGAGATTCTATTTTTGCTAGCACATGGCGTATAAGTTTATTGATAATTATAGAGAAAAGGGTGCAAGAAAAAAATTAGTTATAGAGTTAGCTGCTAAAGGTATTTCTGATAAAAATGTGCTTGCTGCCATTGGTAAAGTTAAACGTCATTATTTTTTTGATGAAACGTTTTGGGCACAAGCATATTCAGATAAGGCTTTTCCTATTGGCGAAGGTCAAACTATTTCTAATCCTTATACCGTTGCATACCAAAGTGAGCTGTTGAATATACAGCCTGGAGATAAAGTTTTAGAAATAGGTACTGGCTCTGGTTACCAAACTTGTGTGCTTTTAGAACTTGGGGCAAAAGTATATACCATAGAAAGGCAAGAAAAACTTTACCACAGAACCATCCAAGTTTTACCACATATTGGCTATAAAGCTGATTTTTTCTTAGGCGATGGTTCTAAAGGGATTGCAGAACATGCTCCATATGATAAAATAATTGTAACGGCTGGCGCACCTCTAGTTCCTCAAATATTGTTAAAGCAGCTAAGAATTGGTGGAATTTTAGTGATCCCGGTAGGGAATGAAAAAGAGCAAAAAATGGTGACGGTTATTAGGGTAGGAGAGAACGATTTTGATAAAATTGTTTTAGATACTTTTAGGTTTGTGCCGCTTTTAGGAGATCAAGCCTGGTAGTTGGTTGGTTGGTTGGTTGGTTGGTTGGTTGGTTGGTTGGTTGGTTGGTTGGTTGGTTGGTTGGTTGGTTGGTTGGTTGGTTGGTTGGTTGCCATTTAGTAAGTCCTAACAAACTAACCATCTAAAAACTAACCAACTAATTTATCTTTTCATAGCCATATCCATTTCTCTTT
>JBILPO010000429.1:0-2609 GCA_044373805.1 Pelobium sp. | reverse complement strand
CTACATCATCTACGAGTTTTTGGGCATCGTCAAACTTTGCAGCATCACTTTTGAAACCTTTTGCTACTGCACCATTTGCAGATAGTTCCGCTTCAAGTGCACGCGCCTTCTCGTCTGAGGATAAATACGTAAATGCTATCATTGCGCCTTGTTTTGCACATTCTTCTGCTATCGATTTACCAATCCCTCTGGAAGCTCCCGTAATTAAAACTACTTTGTTATCTAATAATCCCATATTTTTATTTTTTGTAAATATAAGGAAAGCCAAGAAAATTCATTTTGATTTAGCCAAAGAATTTAAGTAACATAAAAAAAAATAAAAATAATTGAAATATAGTTTGGTGGAATAAAACTAAAATTGTAATTTTGATTCAGGTTTAGTTGTAAAAGGTAGGTTAGGTTAGGTTTGAAAGGAGCGAAACGCCTGTTTTGCTCCTTTCGACGTTTTAAGTAGGTAGTGTTCGATAAACTATGTCGAGTTATTATTTAATCCTTTCACTTAAAAAACTAATTATTTTAAGCATTTCTAATTACAGCCCAGCAAAGATTTGCCAATTCCATTTAGTATGAGCGTTTTGTATATCCCAATAAACCTACTTGAGAATAGCGTTTTCTAATTAAATAAATTTTCTTTTTTTTGATGACTTTTCTAATTGTTCTATGGAAACTTTCTAAGGGATCAGTAGTGTACATAATTCGCTTTAAATGAGGAAAGTCTTTATGAATATTTGCAAGCAGATTCCAGTATTTATGCCAACTTTTAAATATGGTTGGGTAATACTTTCCCCATTTCAGTTCTGCAGCTGCCAAGGCTTCTAACCTAGCTGTAAAGTTGAAGATTTATATATGGCTTTAAGGTAATTCATGACTTCTCGTAAGTCATTATGTGCAGTATTTATCTCTGTTGATCATTTGATGAACCAAACATATAGAACTTAAGTTTAGGGTAAATAATCTACTATTGCATCACCAAAACCATTTAGGTGGTCAATGTATGCAATAAATACATATTCAACGCTTATTACTTTTAAGTTGTTAAGTACTTGTCTCCAAAAACTAGAGCCTTCACTTGTGCAAAATTAATATATAATACCTCTTTTGTTCCATCCATAGTAAATCTTAAAACCGAATATACAGCCTATTTTTTTATACGCTTTCAATCAGGTCCTTTGAGAATTGCTCAAAATTAAATTTAGTGTCCATATGTCAAAAATATCTTTTACAATTAAACCTAAAATAAATATTTGATACCGCTTAATGAATATTCTCATTTTTGGAAGCTTGTTCTAAATTTTAATAAATTACATTCCTCAAAAAAAATAAAGCTTTTGAAAACTAACGAAATAATTAGTCAAGGACTATTTTAAACTACTTACCTTTTTGCTTTTCAAGAATATTTTAAAAATGGTTTTACTGAAAGAGATTCATCCAAATACTCAAAATCTCTTTTAAATTTCAAACACTAAAAATATATTTTTTGAATTATTAAGATCAAATGTGTATCGATGTCCAATGTATAATCACTCTTGCGACTTTGATCGTTCTACGAGTTTCTCTCGTTCAATAGAAGTTGCATAATGGGCTTTTAACACTTTTGCCGGAGCCCATGGCTGATTAAATAGAATGACTTCTACGTCATTAGTGTTATTTCCATTTTGACGATAGCCAAAAAATACACGAGTCCCAAAACCTGACACAGCAGCTCTGTTATCGGTTTGAAATGCAAAAACTTGATAAATATTGCCCTCAATTTCTTGCGACTCTTCTCGATGAATTGTACCTGAAGCATAATACATCTGGTTCCGTAATCGATATGAAATCACTGCGTATTCATTATAAATCTGCAAATAACAATCTTGTTCATCCATCTTATAGCGCGTTGTTATTCCGTAGTTATTTAATGAATCAAGTATAAAAAGTATGTCCCTAATTTCTGTTTGTAAAGGAGTTGTAGTTTGTCCAATCAAAAGTACCGTATTATTATAGTCTTCTACTGGATTAGGAAAGTTGATTTCAATTGTTGGGTAAGGAAGTTCCAAATATTCAGGTATTTTTTCTTTCTTCTGCTGAATTACTTTTTCACTTATTGAAATTTCTTTTGTTTCTGCAGGTACATCTATTGGTAAATTATCCGCAATTGAAGTCTCCTTCTCGACAACTTTTTCCCTTAGATTTATTGCTGGTATTGAAGTCTCATCTTGACCTTTTTTAGGGCTTTCTAGTTGGAAATACCAAAATGTGAAAATCATAATTAGCATGCCAAATCCAATGTAAAGGAGCTTTATCCATCTCTTGTTCTTTTTAAAGGGCAAATCTGAAATCGAATGATCCAACCATTGAACGACTTCATCTGGGGAAACAGCTGGTTTTTCATTTTTCAATGCCTCAAATAATCTATTTATGCGTTCATCTTTCATAACAAGTAAGTTTTATCTGGTTAAACATTTTTTGTTAGAATACTTTTTAGCTGCATGCGACCTCGCCGTAAACGTTGCTTCACAGTATTTTCATTCGTCCTGTGTAATTCAGCAATCTCCTTTAACGAATAGCCAACAATTTCAAATAAAATAAGGCATTCTTTTTGAATTTCGGATAAAAGATTCAGCGCA
>JBILPO010000427.1:0-2612 GCA_044373805.1 Pelobium sp. | reverse complement strand
ACGTAATAAAATCAAATTATTTAGCCGTCAGGTTTTTATTACCGATGAGGTTAAAGACATTGTTCCAGAATTTTTAATGTTGTTACATGGTGTGATAGATTCTCCAGATATCCCGCTTAACGTATCTAGAAGTTTCTTACAGGCGGATAGTAACGTAAAGAAAATTAACAGCTATATCACTAAAAAAGTAGCCGAGAAATTAAGCGAACTTTTCAAAAAAGACCGTGAAGCTTATGAAGCAAAATGGTCTGACATTGGCATTTTTGTGAAATACGGAATGATTAGCGAGGAGAAATTCTACGAAAAAGCCAAAGACTTTACACTATTAACCAACACTGACAATAAGCATTATACCTTAGATGAGTATCACAACAAAGTGAAAGACATCCAAACAGATAAAGACGGGAATGTGGTTTATTTATACACCGTAGATCCTGCTAAACAAGATGCTTTTATCCAGTCGGCAATTAAAAAGAGTTACGATGTTTTATTGATGGACACTCCAATTGACGCACATTTTGTGAGCCACATGGAGCATAAATTAGACAAAACTCAACTAAAGCGTGTAGATGCAAACACCATTGACAAGCTGATTGATAAAGACGAAAAACTAGAACATGTTTTAAGCGAAGATGAAACAAAAAAAGTAACGGAAATTTTCGAAAAAGCAATTAACAAAGCGGTTTACAAGGTAGAAATTGAGGCTTTAAGTCCAGATGAAATGCCAGTTACTGTAACCATGGACGAGTTTATGCGCCGTATGAAAGACATGGCGGCAATGGGCGGTGGAATGAGTTTCTACGGCAGTATGCCAGATAGTTATAAAGTTGCCATTAACGGAAACCATAAATTGGTAAACAAAATTTTAGCGACTACAGATGCTGAAGAGCAATCTCAATTGGCTAAACAAGCTTTTGATTTAGCTTTACTATCTCAAGGTTTATTAACCGGAGCAGATTTAACCGCTTTTGTGAACAGAAGCGTGGCTTTGATTTAATTTTTGTAAGGATAATCCTCGGGTTATCTTTTAATATTTTTGGCGGATAACCCTAGGATTATCCCTACATAAAATCCCTCTTGAATTTGTTTTCGAGAGGGATTTTTTTACGCGAAATTTATCTATTTTTAATTGATGAAAAAGCGGGTTTTAACATTATTCATTCTTTTATTAATTACTAAAATAACGAATGCTTGTGATTGCAGTCCACCAAATGTATTTTTAGAATTTTACTCCTCTAAATATGTTTTTTATGGAGAGGTTATTTCTAAAACTTACCCAAAGGACTCATTAACTTATACATTCACTTTTAAAGTTGAAAAGCATTTTAAAGACGGTAACCAGCCAAAAACTTTAAGCTTTACATGGCCTTCTGAATCAAAATACAGAGATAATGTTGAATCTGATTGTGATTATGGAGTAAATATTGGCGAAAATTATTGGTATTTGCCCAAGAAAAAAAAGATAAATTAAATTTCGGATTAAATTGTTCAAATTCTACTTTAAATGGATTATCCATATCCGATGTAACTAGACTGAACCACGCAAATAAATTCAACATATTAAACTATCACATTAATTTTGACTACGTACTTTTCAACGACACTCATCCTGTAACAATTATAGATAGTTTAATAAAACCGTATAAAAGCAAGAATTATGCAGATGTTAAAGAGGGCGTAATCATTATGTTGGATGTAGATACAAACGGAATCGTAAGAAAAAGTAATTTTTGGCCACTAGACCACCCAGAATTGAATAAGGTAGATTCGACCATTTCTTTATATGATATAATAAATAAAGAATACCGACAACCCAAAAATGATTTTGAAATTGATGCGCTTGCTATAGCGAAAGGGATAAAAAAGTGGCAAGTAATGAGATTCAAAAACGGTAATAGTCCTGTAAATTCAAGGCAATATATTAGTTTCTCTATTGATAAAAACCACAATATAAAGTGGAAACAATTCTATTTTATGATTAATTAAACATTCCTCAAAGCATGATTTCTAAAAGAAGAAGACCTCTTTAGTTTTTTCCTTACCCTACATTCTTGCGCCATATTGTAGGATTAAAATAAAACTACATCATTAAATTATCCACCAGCTCAACTCTTTTATTTGTTTCCATCTCCCCTTAATTTTCTGATAAATGAAAATGCCACCTTCGCCGCATTTACCTCCACAGCTATAACTTGTGCAGATTATAACTTTTTGTCTATCTTTTGAAAATAACGGGAGGGAAATATTACAATAGCCAGCTTCTCCGTACTTCTTCCTATAATCTTCCCAAAAAGTCCATCTTCTTTCTTTATCAGTAGCATATCTTTTTATAGTATCGCTTGAAATAATCTCTTTTTCATTAAAAAGTTTAGGATTAATAGTGAAGTTTTTTACAGATTGCATTTGAACTTCTAAAAACTTAATATCATCTTTTGAGAAAATAGTATCTTTTTTTAAGGAGTCAATTAAATATCCATCCTCATCTAAAAATGGTTTATCTAACACTTTGTCTCCCCTCAACACAAAATGTTTTTCATTTTTATCATTAGCGACAAAATTGATGAACTCATAAATTGTAGAGTCATCAATTGGATTTGGTACTAACTTAATAG
>JBILPO010000047.1:0-9281 GCA_044373805.1 Pelobium sp. | reverse complement strand
AAACATCTTCTTATCCGGGAGTATCTTTAGATAATGGTGTGTTGGCATTTGAGAGCAACCAAGCTTTTTATGACCTTTATAATCAGTTAGATAATGGAGTAGAAACTTATAATGATAATTTTTATGACCCAAAAGCAAGTTTAACTGATGACCAAGTTGAAGTTATAGAAATTCAAGAAAACTTTGATGAATATAAACCTCTTCGAGACTTCGAAAGTTATTTTGGATTTGCTTCTTTAAGACAAAAAATTGAAACCGAAGAGAATGCTTGGATGGATAATACCACACTAGACCCCAGTACCGACCCAGATTTTATTTATACTGAACCAGATGAAGTAATGCAAAGCTTCTTTAACCAAAACAAATCTGTTAAAATTGCAGGTAATTATTTTTCTACACCTGAACAAGATGATCTAATTATTTACTCCAATACCACTAACTCTACCACTCAAAGTAGTTGTAATAATAAACTTCATAAACGATATAGTGAACCAAACACGCAACATATTTATGATGGCGGTAATAAAAGTGCAAAATTTGTTGCCTCATTTAACGGTCTTTATTTGCTGGTAGCTACTAGATTGGTTGCTAGAACAAAAAACTTTAAGAGAAAGAGTAATGGACATTGGAAAAAATTTGCTACAATTTGTTACGCTCATTTAGGTGGCATAGATAATGATGCTTATTGTTATGATTCAGATTTTCAAGAAACACGGCCTAAATCTGAAAAAAGAAGAAGAAGTTTTAAAGCAAGTAAATTATATTTCGCTAATACTCTTGACCATATAAATAAAAATGAAATGATTGGTAATCATATTGTAGGAACTTTCATTAATTTCAACAAATCATTCACATGGTAAAATCAATATTTTTTTTTTTAATTATAATAAATTTTTCTTGTGCTTATTCGCAAACCTCAAAAACTTCACTATTCTCTAATATCAGTTTAAATGCAGGTACATTCTTTGCCGCCCAAACTAAAATAGAAAGTGAAGAAACCGCAAAGTTATTAGAAAAATATTCCACTCCAGGAATATCATTTGGCTTAAGTTATATTTTGGAAAAACCTCATTTATTTTATTCTGGCGGTTTAGCCGCCAGAATATTACCAGTTGGTTTTAAATTATTGATTAAGAATAAAGATTTAATAGGTAAACCAGAAGACATAGGAACTTATGACGTTCTATTTAATGTATCTGAATATTATTATGATATTTTTAGCATCCCTTTAAAAATTGGTTATCAAACTATTGAAAATAATGCTAAACAAAAATTCTGGATAGCTACAGGTATTGAGGCTAATTTCACAACAGAAATGGGTTTAAGTATGGGTTCTTCTGGCTCTACAATAGATTTGGAAACAGAATCATACCAAAAAGCTTATCCAACCTTCAGTTTAGAAGGAGGAGTTTCAAAAGTCCAGAAAAACGGGGATCAATTAAAATTCGGGCTGGAGTATAACATTTCGAATACCAATATAATTGATGGGGCTTATACTGTAAATTTAAAAAATAGCACTGTAAACGGCACTTATAGAGATACTGGAACTTATATAGGATTTAATTTTGCCTATGTTTTTAAATTGAAAAAGCAGTAATCTTTACTCTATTTAAATTTCATGCTACCTTGAAAACTAAACTAATCATTCTTTTAGCTCTGCTATTTATTTTCGAAATAAATTTATCAATTGCTCAATCTTCTTTAGGTATTCGTTTTACACCAAACATCACTAATCAACCTAAAGTAGATAATTCTTCTCCTACTAGACTTTATGGTCAGAATAGACTTTCCTTTAATACCGGTTTAGATTATACTCGATTTTTCAAAAACAAGCCTTATGGAATAAGAACAGGTTTAGGCGTTGGGGTGGTAGATTATAATTATGTTTTTGAAGCACCAAGAAATGCGTTTGGAAAAATGACTGGCGAAGGAAATATTTATGAAAATAATAATTTTGAAAATTATGCTTATGCCAGCCTTTCATTAGCTTTTGTTTATCAATTTAAAGTCAAAAATCTACAGATGGAGACTTATTTGGGTGCAACCAAAAAATTTTATGAATACGCCAATGAGCCAGATGCTTTTGGCTTGGCACTCAATAGAAGTAAACCGTATGATTTTGATGATCCAAATGCAGGCCCACCAGATTTATTTATTAAATATCCGCCCATAAATGGGAGGTTACATGTAGATATACCTTTTGGAATTGGTATCGTAAGAAAATACTCCGACAAGAGTTCTTTAACCATGAGTTTGGTAAAAAATTGGAATATCAACCCTATTGCAAAAGGAGATTTATTTGTTCAAGCTTATGGAAAATCTTATACTCGGGGCGAGTTTAGTCCAAGATCATCCTACGTAGGATTGGATATCAGATACAGTTATACATTGAGTAAAAGGCAATCTTTGAGAACTAAAAATTCTGTAGAAGAGAAAAAAGAAGAAAAATCGGGTTACCGAAAGACTGCTTATATAGAGCTTTTAGGAGCTGGGGGTATAGCCTCAGCAAATGTTGATGTACGATTAAAAAAAAATCGTCAGGATGGTTTTGGTTTAAGAGCAGGTTTTGGATTAGGTGAATATTTTGAAGCCAATTTATCCTCTAATCATTCCGGCAGATACTACAGTGTTCCTCTTGGTATAAATTATTTAGTTGGTAAAAGAAGAAATAGTTTAGAATTGGGTGCAGTTCTCACTCCGGAATTTACATTCAAAAAAACGTTAAATGACCCACAAGTTGCAGCTTTAGGTTTTATCAACTTTGGATACCGTTTTCAGCCATTAAAAGAAGGTTTAGTTTTCAGAGCGGGCTGGCAACCTTTTTATAGTACAAATCATGGCTTTTATCCAACATTTATAGGTGCTTCTATTGGATACGGATTTAAATAAAACACAATCCTCAAATTGTATTGGTTTTCTTTACCAACCAAAGTCTATTACCCTCTTAATATCTGGATGTAAGCTAAAATGTACAGGGCAATTTAAGCCGGTATGTTCTAATATTTTTTTCTGTTTGTCAGAATATTCGTCTTTTTTAGGGAAGTGTAAGTTTACATGAATTTCGGTCACTCTTCTTGGGTCAGGCGCCATTACCTTAGTCACCTCTGCGGTAGTGCCATCCATATCAATTTCATGAGTTTGCGCAGCAATACCCATTACGGTAAGCATACAATTTGCAAAAGAGGTAGTCATTAAATCTGTCGGAGAAAAAGCTTCGCCTTTTCCGTGGTTATCAATCGGGGCATCGGTAATAATTTCATCACCAGATTGTAAATGAGTAGAAGTGGTTCTTAAACCACCATTGTATATCACTTTAGAAGTTGCCATAAAATTAATTTAAGCTCAAATTTAAAAATATTATTGAGGGGAGAGCTTATTCTTTTACTATCAATTTTAATTTCATGATTTCAATTAGAGTGCTACAAGTAAATAAAGTAAGCAATAATACATGGTGAAAAACAAATAAAAATCCCTTTGATAAAAGATAGGCTTCAAGTTCAATTTTTTTTATCTTTACACCCCGTTAAAAAATTGATATGATTCCATTTTTGCAGTTAAATAAGGTCACTAAGAATTTTTCAGAAAATACCCCATCAGGTGTTTCTGAAATAGATTTGACCATTCATGCGGGACAAATCATTACCATAATAGGTGAAAGTGGCAGTGGTAAAACCACCCTTTTGAAACTCATTTATGGCTATTTGGTCCCGCAAATGGGGACCGTACTTTTTAATGGTGTGCCAATTAAAGGGCCTACAGAGAAACTAATACCTGGGCATGATGAAATGAAAATGGTAACTCAGGAGCTCACCTTAAATCTTTACGCTAAAGTTTTTGATAACATTTCATCACAATTATCTAATGCAGATTTAGAGGCAAAACACGAATTGACCTTACAAACCATGGAGTTTTTAAGGATAGATCATTTAGCCAATAAAAAAATTGTAGAACTAAGTGGGGGAGAACAACAAAGGGTGGCTATTGCTAAAGCAGTAATTACCGAACCTAAAGTTTTATTATTAGACGAGCCTTTTAGCCAAGTAGACACCATTTTAAAAAGGCAATTAAGAGACGATATAGAGCGTTTAGCGAAATTTTTAGGTATTACTGTAATTATGGTTTCTCATGACCCTACAGACGGGCTTTCGCTGTCTAACCATGTTATTTTTATCAAAGACGGAAAAATTATAAGAGAAGGCAGTCCGCAAGAAGTATATTTTGATCCACGAAGTGCTTATGTAGCCAAATTATTAGGAAAAGCTAATATCATTAAAAACGCACCATTTTTACCTTATACCGCACCAATTTACGCGGTTTATCCTCATCATATACAGTTAACTATGCAGCCAACAGCTTATTTAGCTACGGTAAGAAGTGTGCACTTTAATGGTGCTTACCAAGAAGTAGAACTTATTTTTGAAGGTAAAAATCTGTTGGTTCACGATGCTCAATTTGTTTCTTTACAAAAAGGAGATCTTGTTTATTTTGAAGTCAATCAATATTTTGCCTTAGAAAATTAGGGCGTTACCTTCAAATACCTATCCGGATACGTGTTGCAGGGCTTCACTTTGACTCCCAAGTTCTCATCCCAATAAAAAATGGAGCTAAAGACCTAAATCCTTTTACCCGCTTACCCATAAACGAATAAAATATTTTTGTTAATCATGTAAGAGAGCATAAAAATATTTTAGAAATTCTTCTCCCTCTCCATTCAGTTAACTTTAATATTGTTAGGATGTGAAAATACTACCTTTCCTTGTGTAATAGTGCTACGCACAATGAGTTAATATCAACTTTTTAAATGTTGGATAATAGTTTTTCTGTTTCACTATGACATTAATTTTCTATCCACTAATATCTTGTTTATCTCTCTCTTAATTTTGTTTTATATAATTGATAATAAGTATATTATGTGTTTTCGGAAACCGCAAGCCTCTTTCCGAAATCAGGTTTTTTTGTTTAGTAAAAATTCTGAATAAATAATGCATTGAAAGTAATTCATACCTCACTATATTTAAAATTTAAAAAACCAATTATAAATAAATATAGTGCCACAGCAGTGTTCCTTTTTAGGGGGCCATTTTTTTGGTGTTAAATCAAAAATGATTAAAAGAGAAATTTTTTTGTCAGATGGTTTCTAATGAATATTGCTAGAGAATAAAGTAATCTGATTATAAATAGTTATTCATTAATATAAATTTACGGAGGGCGCCTCTAAAACTAACCAATCTTTAAAAATATTAATATGAAATACTTCTTTGCTTTAGTGTTATTTATTTCGGTAACAACCAGTAGTTCTTATGCGCAGCTAAGCAATACCACTGTTGGGAAGCAGATGTTCTATTTTAATGATGGTGGTAAAATGAAGACCCCTATCAAGGTTTTTTACTTTAGCCCAACGGCCAACGCAGAGAATCTACCCATTGTAATGGTTTTACATGGTGCAAATAGAGAGGCATCTGAATATATGGATGACTTGGTGAATGCAGCTAGGGTATTTAAATGCAAAATAATTGCTCCTGAATTTGACCAAGAAGACTACCGAGGTGCCGAGATGTACAACCTGGGCAATGTTTATGATAAGAATAGAAAAAACTTTAATAATTCTGAAAAATGGAGTTTCTCTATTATTGAGCCTTTATTTGCCAGTGTAGTAAAAGAAACTAAAAGTACCTCTAATGGGTATTATTTATATGGTCATTCTGCCGGTTCTCAGTTTGTACATCGTTTCTTGATGTTTGTTAATCAGAACCGTGTTATTAAAGCAGCCATTGCTAATGCAGGATGGTATACACTTCCCGATAATAAAACTCAATTTCCTTATGGGATTAAGGATTCTCCGGTAGATACACAACATCTCGCCAATTTTTTTTCTACTAAAGTTTTTTTTCTACTAGGTATGGCAGACACAGGTGTAGACAGTAAGTCCTATAATCATAGCGCAGAAGCCGAATCTCAGGGAAGTACTAGATTTGAACGTGGTCAGTATTATTTTAATGCTGTTAAAGCAAAAGCGCTTGAAATGAATTTAAAATTAAATTGGACAGAAATTTTTGTACCAAACGTTGGTCATGATAATGGCGAGATGGGAAAATTTGCCTTAGCTCATTTCTTTATGGAAATACAATAGTACCCCAATTTTCAAAATTAAATTTGATGACATTTTTAATCAAGTTTTAACGAAAGTAAAAATAGAGTTGAAAACTAAACGATAATAAGAAATGGAAAAATTAATACCTCAGTTATTCAATAATCATCAAATGACCAATAGACAACTAAATTAGGTGATGATGAGGCAAACAACTATTTTAAGAATACTATGTATTTGCATTTGTATATTCACTTTTCAGCCTACTATGGCACAGCAGGAGGAATTGTACGAAAGAGATACCACGTATAATCTTGATGTACCAAAAGGTAGTGTTGAGGTTTTAGAACTAAAGAAAGGGTATATATTAGGTAAAGGAATTACATTTCTTTCGTCAAAAGGAATTTTGAATATTAACCAAACGTTTCAAACAGCTTACTTAGTCAATAGTTCCAATAAAGATTTATCAGCACCAATTTCAGCCTTTGATATTCCTAGGGCAAGGCTAAACTTTTTCGCAAATGTATTGGAAAGAAAATTGAGCGTCTTAGCAAGACTTAACTTTGCATCTAATTATAATAGCGTTACTGGCGGAAAACGTTCTTTCAATAATGTTTTACAAGAAGCTGTTATAGAGTACAACCCTAACAGTAAGCATATAATTAATTTTGGTTTAAGAGCTGATTATATAGATACTAGAGAGGTGAGGTTTGAAGGTGAGTCTAATAGCTTTATCAATAGAAGTGCTGTGTCTAATTCATTTGATGCAATTTTTGATTACGGTATTAGATACAAAGGAAATTATAAATTAGGGGGTAAACACCTTTTACGACCTTTTTTATCTTTAACAACAGGGGATTCTCGAAGTTCTTTGCAAACCAACTTTGGTGGTTTTAAATATGGTGTGCGATTAGATTATTTGCCCTTTGATAAATTTAATCGCGGTGGTGAATATTATTTGGATGATTTATATAGAGAAGAAAAACCAAAGCTAGTAGTAGGTTTAATATATAGCTATAATGATGGAGCATCATCATCTAGAGGCACAAATGGAGGAAGGTGGTTATATGGAGATGCTACCCGAGAAATAGTATTACCAAGTTATAAAAGATTTGGTGCCGATTATTTATTTAAATATAACGGATGGTATTCTTTAGGGAACTTTGTATCAACTACAAGCACTGTACCAAATGGAATTATTGGAGAATATAGGCTAGATGGATCTTTTTCTACCTATCCTTTAACCCAAACTGCCGAAGAAACAAAAACTACCGTACTATCTAGATTAAATTTAGGGAGCGGTTTTAACATACAGGCTGGCTATTTATTTTATTCTAATTGGGCTTTTGGGGCAAGGTATTCTACGCTAAGCCAGAATATTATCTCAGCCAATTTTGCCGACCAAAATAGGTATTACACTTTTGTCACCACCAAATACTTATCGGAAAACAATCTAAAAATTCAATTTGAAGTTGGCTACGATAAATCACAATATGCTTTAAGAACAGCCACCCAAACGGGTAATTATCACGCACAATTACAATTTACTATCCAGCTATAATTTTCAAAAAAATAATATTTTTTCAAATGAAAAAAACACTAATCCTTTTTTGCGCCATATTGATGATTGCATATAGCAATGCAAAAGCACAACTTGTTATGGAAGTTGATTCTTCTTTGGTTTATATTAATGGCGAGGGCACTTTTATAAACGTTGGTAAAGGCGAAGGCACTAAATTCAATTTCCTCACAGCTATTCAGCCAGGAATTCAGTCTAATCGATTAAATTCTGAATCTACTTTAACTAATAGCAACCGAATGAGCTTGAATTTGGTAAGATTATCTATAACAGCAACCACTTTTAAAAACAAGGTTTCTTTAGGTCTTCTTACAGATTTTACAGGTGATTCGCCCTTATTAGAAGGTTGGATTGGCTTTGCTATGAACAAAAATATTAAGTTCATTTTAGGGCAAAGGCAAACAAACACAAACAATCGTTTGGCTATGGCAGATGAACGTTATGCTCAGGTAATGGGGCAATCTATAGCAGGTAAATCTAACGATGGTATTATTTATGGTGGGTTAATGCAAAACTTTGTGGGTTCTACTCGTGAAGGTGGCGTTTTTTTAGAAACCAACTTTAACCTTAATAAAATGAGAATATACCCTTCACTTTCAGTAACCACTGGCGAGGGGCAAAACTTTTTCTCCTCACAAACTAATGAAGGCTTTAAATATGGGGGCAGATTAGATATATTACCATTTGGAGACTTTATTAAAAATAATTCTTTCATTGCGCATGATATTTACAGAGAACCTAAGCCAAAAGTAGCACTTGGTGTGGCGGCTAGTTATAATTCAAAAGCAAGTAGCCCGATAGGTAGTGATAATTCAATAATCACAAATATTTATAATAAAAAAGGCACTGCTGACTTTGCAAATTATAGAAAACTAGTTGCTGATTTTGTTTTTAAAAGTAAGGGGTTTGCCTTGGTTGGCGAGTACATTGTTAGTAGCGTTACCGGTAAAGATTTATATACCAATTCAGCTTCAACAAATAAGCTAACAGAACAAGAAGCAAGCAGTTATTACAATTTAGGCAGCGGGATTAACTTGCAAACCTCCTACATATTTAAAAACGGATGGGCTATTGATACTAGGTACGCAAACGTAATACCAGAATTTGATACAACTAATTCAATAGTGCATAAACAAACCTGGTTAACATTTGGGGTAAATAAATTCATTAAAAACAATGCTGTTAAAGTTGGATTCACCACTAGTTTTATTGATGATAGTACCCCAACAATTACTACAAAAAAATGGATTAACAATTTTGCAATACAAATTCTTCTTTGATTTTTATTTAGAAACTACAATCATTTTATTACCATCATAAAAAAAATAAACATGAAAAAATATTTGCTTTTGACGCTTTTTGCAACGCTTATTTTTACCGCTTGCAACTCGAAAATTGATTTTACAATTGATCCACCAAAACCTATTATTTACAACTCAGATTTGTTAATATCTGAAACTTCAACGGCTATTAATACTTCTAGCGGTACTCGCCCTCATTATGTAGAGTTATATAATGGGACAAATACTAGCGTAAATTTAGCTGATTATGCCATTGGGTATATTTCTGTTACTGATTTAACTACTTTAACAACTTGGAGTTTTCCAACTAATA
>JBILPO010000426.1:0-2634 GCA_044373805.1 Pelobium sp. | reverse complement strand
CTCGGGCCTCTGTTAACATATAGCTTTTAGCCTTAAGCTTTAAACCTTTTATTTTAAACCTACTTTACAGTAGACATGTGTTGTAATAAATCGATTATTTTGTTAGAATAGCCCCATTCGTTATCATACCAAGATACAATTTTAACGAAGTTGTCATTTAATGCGATACCTGCGTCAGCATCAAAGATAGAAGTACGAGCATCGCCAATAAAATCTTGAGAAACTACTGCATCTTCAGTATATCCTAAAATACCTTTCAATTCGCCTTCAGAAGCGTCTTTCATGGCTTTTTTAATTTGCTCATAAGTTGCTGGTTTTTCTAAACGTACGGTTAGATCTACTACAGAAACATCGGCAACTGGTACACGGAAAGCCATACCGGTTAATTTACCTTTGATAGCTGGGATTACTAAACCTACTGCTTTTGCAGCACCTGTAGAAGAAGGAATGATGTTTTGAGAAGCACCACGTCCGCCTCTCCAATCTTTAGCAGATGGTCCGTCAACTGTTTTTTGAGTAGCAGTTGTTGCGTGTACGGTGGTCATTAAGCCTTCTATAATACCAAAATTGTCCATTAACACTTTAGTGATAGGAGCCAAGCAATTGGTAGTACAAGAAGCGTTAGAAACAATGTTTTGAGAAGCCAATAATGTTTTGTGATTAACACCCATTACAAAAGTTGGGGTATCATCTTTAGCTGGGGCACTCATTACTACTTTTTTAGCACCCGCATCAATGTGCTTTTGTGCAGTATCTTGGGTTAAGAATAAGCCAGTTGATTCTATAATATATTCTGCACCAATTTCATTCCATTTTAAGTTTGCAGGGTCTCTTTCTGCAGTTACACGAATGGTTTTTCCGTTTACAACTAGGTTCCCGTTTTCTACTTCAACGGTACCATCAAAAATGCCGTGGGTAGAATCGTATTTTAACATATAAGCCATGTAATCTGGCTCTACAAGATCATTGATTCCTACTACTTCAATATCTTTTCTTTGCATAGCTGCTCTGAAAGCTAATCTTCCGATACGGCCAAATCCGTTAATTCCAATTTTCATTTTGTTTTAATTTTTGTTTGCGTAATAATTCAATAAATTATAAATAGGTTCTTTAATAACAGAACTGATGTTGATTTTTTTTTCTTTGGCTACCTCTCTCAAATAATCTTGAAAGTTGGCCGCTACGGTGCCTACAAAATAAACTGGGTGTTTGCCACCATATTGTTTTGCCAGCGGAATTAAATAGGTGTCTATGTATACTCTAAAGCCATTTTTAATAAATTCTTTTACAAAGGTATCATTTCTGTTTTCGCTAAAAAATTCGGTAAAGGAACTAAAAAATATGTTTGGATGTGCTTGTTTGTATATTTTATCTAAGATGAGTCTTCGGTCTAAGTCGTATTTTTTTTCTAATAAGGTTTGGACAGACAGGGGTAGGGTTTCGTTTAAATAGGCTTTAATTAAATTTTTACCTAACCAGTTAGATGAACCTTCATCACCTAAGGCAAAACCTAATCCGTAATTGTTTTCTATTACTTTTTTGCCATCAAAAAAACCAACATTAGAGCCTCCACCAACAATACAAACAATGCCTGGTTTATCATTACAGGAAGCTTTTGCAGCGGCTTCTAAATCATGGGAGACAAAAACTTTACTATATCTGAAGAATTGTGCAAGTGATTTTTTAATGATTTCGTTTCTTTCTAAAGAAGATGCCCCTGCGCCAAAAAAGTATATTTTCTTAATTTGCTCTGCGTAATTAATCAGTTTGGAATTCTTGTTTAGCATTTGCAAAATGAATTTTTCATCATTAAAAAAAGGATTTATACCGTTGGTGCGTACATCAATAGTATCCATTCCTTTATCGGAGAGTTTCCAATTTGCGTATCTAGAACCACTGTAAACTACGGCTATCATAATTATGCGAGTATTGCTGCCATTTCTAATAGATCCTCTTCTAACTTAAACTCATGTGCGGTAAGCGCTTCTTTTAAGTCGGTTAGTTTTATTTCATTACTTCTTAAGCCTACCATTTTTCTGGTTTCGCCTCTTAACAATGCTTTAACTGCAGCAAAACCCATTCTACAACCTAAAATTCTATCAAAGCTGCTTGGGCTTCCACCTCTTTGTAGGTGACCTAATATAGTTACTTTGGTATCGTAAAAGTCAAATGTTTCTTTAACTTTTTTTGCAACATCAAAAGCTCCGCCATTTTTATCGCCTTCGGCAACTATGACAATACTTGAACTTTTCTTTTGTGCCGCACCTTCTTCTAGTGTTTTAATAAGATCTGTAATTGCGGTATCTTTCTCGGGCATCATAATGGCTTCTGCACCACTGGCAATACCTGCTCTTAAAGCTATACAACCGGCATCTCTACCCATTACTTCAATAAAAAATAAACGGTCGTGAGATTCTGCCGTGTCTCTTATCTTATCTATGGCTTCTATTACGGTATTGGTAGCGGTATCAAACCCCAAGGTAAAATCAGACCCAAAAAGGTCATTATCTATAGTGCCCGGAACGCAAATTATTGGAATATTGTAAATGCTAGAGAATCTCTCGGCTCCGGTAAACGTACCGTCTCCGCCAATAGCTACCAGCGCATCAATGCTGTTAAGCTGTAAATTATCGT
>JBILPO010000425.1:0-2640 GCA_044373805.1 Pelobium sp. | reverse complement strand
AAGTGTGAAAGCTCAAAATACATATTTAGAATATTTTGAGCCATCTTTATATATCCCACTACAAAAACAAACTACACTTTTTGTTAATGGATCTAATGATTCCCATTTTACGATGAACAGCTTTACTAAAAGTTATTTAGCGTCTAAAACCGAAAAGTACCTATCTATAAATTATAAAATGGCTCATGGGCATCAACCTGGCTGGGCTCCTAAAGAAATTTACGCTTTTGCAAGCTATGTGGTAAATAATGACAGGTTAAAAAAACCTATTGTTCCGGTGAGCCAAGGTATAAGCCAAAATAATATTCAATTTAAATATCAGGGAGAGATTTTACAATCTAAATTGTACTTCACCACAGATACTTCTGATTGGGCAGCTACTCATTATAATTGGGTAGAAGTTCCAGCTCAAATCTCCCCTGATACAAAGAATATAAATACTAGTTTTCCAAATGATGCTTTATACTATTTTTTAAATTCGACATCAGCAAGCGGAGATTCTTATAGTAGCCCAATGACAAAAATTAAGAAATAATTCATAAAATATGATGACTAAAAAAATTAATTCTCTACTAATAGCCCTTTTTATTTTTAATGCCTTTATAAGCGCATTTGCACAGGTAAAACCAAAAGATAAAGGGATGGAGGAAATGTGGGGTGAAACTAAAGTTAAAGCAGAAACCAAACTATTCAAAAAAGCGAAGCTATTTAATGAGGGTAATTTTGGAATGTTTATTCACTGGGGCCTGTTCTCCAGTTTAGGGGGTAAATGGCAAGAGAAAACTTATTATGGTATTGGCGAATGGATTATGAATAAAAACATGGCTAATATCCCTGTTAACGAATATAAACTAATTGCGAAAGATTTTAACCCACAAGGGTTTGATGCAAAGGCAATAGTGAAATTAGCCAAAGATGCTGGTATGAAATATATTATTATTACCAGTAAACACCATGAAGGATTTGCCATGTTTGACTCCAAAGCAGATCCTTTTAATATCGTTAAAGCAACACCTTTTGCCCGCGACCCTATGAAAGAACTTTCCGCAGCGTGTCGAGAAGCTGGGATAGGGTTTGGTTTTTACTATTCGCACAACCAAGATTGGACTGCCCCGGGTGGCACAAGAGGCCCCGAAACCTATCCCGATGGTAAACCAGCAACTTTTGATGATTATTTCAATAAAAAATGTTTACCACAAGTAAAAGAAATATGCTCTAACTACGGTCCCATAGATTTTATTTGGTTTGATACGCCAGGCGACATGAAAAGAGAGTACGTAGAAAAATTAATCTCTGTGGTTAACAAATTGCAGCCCAATGCCATGCTATGTAGCAGGGTTGGTTATGGGCTGGGAGATTACGCAAGCTTAGGCGATATGGAAGTTCCGCGTAAAAATATACCTGGATTATGGGAAACAGCAGATACAAATAACGATTCTTGGTCTTATGCCTGGTATGATAACAATTTTAAAAGCCCAAAGGAGATATTAAATAGATTAGTAGCTACGGTTGCCCGTGGTGGAACGTATTTATTTAATGTTGGGCCAAATGAGAATGGACAAATACCAACTATTGGTGCTCAGTTTTTAAAAGAAACCGGTGCATGGATTAAAAAATATCCCCAAGTGGTTTACAATGCAGGAAGCTCCCCTTGGGGCCATGCTTTGCCTTGGGGCGATGTTACCACTAAAGGTAATTCCCTTTTTCTTTCGGTATTTGATTGGCCAAAAGATGGCAAGTTGTACCTACCGGGTTTAACAGACAAGGTAATAGCTGCAAAATTATTGTCGTTAGACCAGGCTGTAGAACTTAAACATCAATTTACTAACAATTGGTTAATTATTGATGTTCCCTTCAAGCCGGCAGATTCTCCCGCTTCTGTAATAGAATTGATTTTAGATAAGCAAGCGAATGATATAAAGGTTTCAGAAGATTTTGGCATTTACCCTAACATGCAAACTTCATTACTAGCAAATTTTGCAACAGTAAGTGGTGCAGAGCTTAAGTTTATTAGGTGGATGGAGAAATTTGGCGAATGGAAACATGCAGAACAGGTAAGCAAATGGCAACCAGACGGCAAAGTAACTTGGACTTTAAATGTACAATCTGCAGGTTATTACTATTTAGATTTAACTTATAGAGGCAAAGGTAAACTGGTTTGGAAAACAGAAACAGATGAGGGCATTTTGCTGCAAAACCAACAGGCTGCCACAGAAAAGTATAATAATTACCGGATGGGAATTATTGAATTTAAAACCGCCGGAAAACATACCATATCAGTTTCTTTGGTAGAAGGCGACCCACAAACAGCCAGTTTAGATGCTGCTAAAATTTCACCCATTAATTAAGAAAAAATAGAGATGATGAAGAGAAGTGTTACCATATTTTTAAGCTTGTTGTTTTTTTATACTCAAGCTAGCCTAGCGCAAAATAGTAAAAGTTATTATCCAGCTTTTAGCTGGAAAACTGTACCCGTTGCATTTCATTTTGGTAAAAGTGAGGGCTTGTTAACCGCAGATGAGGCAAGGTTTGTTGCAAGTAAGTCTAATTTTATCTGTTTAGAAAAAGGACATGCCATTAAACAATTTGGAAGTACCGAAAAAGGGATAGAAGCCGAAGCCTTACAGCTAAAAAAAATTA
>JBILPO010000424.1:0-2653 GCA_044373805.1 Pelobium sp. | reverse complement strand
TGATAATGGATGATTCTATATCTTTTTCATAATAAGCAGCTTCTCTTTTTAAACCTAAAAACTCTAAAACCATTGGATCTTTGATAATTTCTTTAGCCTCTGTTGGAAGCTTTTGCTGGTTTGCAACTTCCAACACTGATTTTACATTGTTACTTAACAATAAGCGCTCAAATAATTGACTATGTATTTGTCTTTCTAATTCTCTACTAGTCCAATTATTTTTTACAGCCTCGGCAATGTAAAACTCTCTTTTATCTTCGTTAGCAAGGCTTATTAGTGTTTTATAATGTGTCCAACTAAATTGTGTCCGCAATGCGGACGTATTTGGAAAAGTGCGGTAAAATTGGCGATAACGTTGTAATTCGCGGACTGAAAAACTACTACCATGTTCTATTTTTAAAGAGTCGGAAAGCGTTTTTATCAAAAATTCTCCGTAACCAGCTCTTTCTTTCCCTTGTTGCTCTTCTTCTAAAATTAATTTTCCAATTTCCCAGTACATTAATACTCGTATACTATCTATAGAGCGTATAGCTCTATCTTTCGAAGAAGAGATAATATCTTGTACTTGCTGTATAAATTCTTTTTTTAATTGCATCAGCTAATTTTAAACAAAGTTTCTTGAAGAAAATATAAATGTCTAATATAATAGTTTTTATGATTTTTGGACAAATAATTAAGGAAGTTTGTCCTATTCTTTTTTTAAAGATGATTCTTGTTTATTAAATAGTAATTGGTAATAAAAAATTCCTACAAAAATAAATCCTAATCCAAAAGGAATCGAGGCTAATAATTTATATGCACCGTTATTAAAAAACTCACTGTACATCCAAAAGCTATTTGCGCAAATCCAAAATAAAATGGCCAGATTTAAAAATAAATCGGTTGTTTTGCGAGTAATGTAAATGATATAGGCGGCAATGCTTAAGGTAGGAATAATCATTAATACGCCCAATAATTTAGCTTCAAACATCCAGCAACTGTCTTTTATTAGCCAAAAAACAATGTGAAGGCTTTCATACTTTTTTATCTTTTCCCAAAGTTCCATAATTCAGCATTAAAAGTAATATTTTTTTAACCACATAGGTGCATAGGTTTTCATTGATTTATATAGAGGATTAAAAAAGTTTCGTTTTTACACGGTTCAACTATGTGAAAAAACATGTTTTCTATCATGGAAATTCTAACAAATAGTATTCTATGTCTCTATGTGGTTATTTTTCCATAACTCTTTATGTATTTAAGCCTTTTTAGTATCTTTAAAGATAATTTACTTCAAAAAAATATATGATCGAGTTTCAAAAATTTAAACTTAAAAATAATTTAACAGTTATAGTTCATCAAGATAAAAGTACGCCGATGGCTTGCTTAAATATTATTTATGATGTTGGCGCCAGAGATGAAGATGAAAATAAAACAGGTTTTGCACATCTTTTTGAGCATTTAATGTTTGGAGGTAGCATTAATATTCCTAATTATGACGAGCCTTTGCAATTGGTTGGAGGAGAAAATAATGCATTTACCACAAACGATATCACAAACTACTATTGCACAGTTCCATCCGAAAATTTAGAAACGGCTTTTTGGTTAGAGAGCGACCGTTTGTTGAGTTTGGCTTTTGATAAAAAAAGTTTAGAAGTACAACGCAGCGTAGTAATTGAAGAGTTTAAGCAGCGCTATTTAAATCAACCATACGGGGACGTTTGGTTATTATTACGTCCATTGATTTACAAAGTGCATCCATACAAATGGGCAACTATTGGTAAAGAAATAAAACATATTGAAGACGCTACCATGGAAGATGTGAAAGCATTTTTTAAAGAACATTATACTCCGAGTAACGCAGTATTAGTTGTAGCTGGCGATGTTGAATTTGAGCAAGTAAAACAATTAGCAGAAAAATGGTTTGAACCAATTGAAGCAGGCACTAAACCAAAACGTAATTTACCTGTTGAGCCGCCACAAACAGAATACAGAAGTTTAACTGTTGAACGTGATGTGCCAATTAGCAGCATTTACAGAGCATATCGCATGTGTGCCAGAGTTGATGCAGAATACCATACCATTGATTTAATGTCAGATATTTTATCAAGAGGAAACTCTTCTCGTTTGTATAAAAACTTAATTAAAGACAAACAATTATTTTCAGACATCAATGCTTATGTGATGGGTGATTTTGATAAAGGATTATTTGTGATTTCAGGTAAAATAAATGAGGGGGTTACCATTGAGCAAGCTGAAGCTGGTATAGATGCTGAAATTGCAAAACTACAAAACGAATTAGTTGCTGCTGATGAGTTACAAAAATGTAAAAATAAAGTTGAATCTACTGTAACTTATAGTGAAGCAGATGTACTAAATAAAGCAACAAACTTAGCTATTTCGGAACTTTTAGGCGATGCCAATTTGATTAATTTAGAAATTGAAAATTACCAAAATGTAACCGCTGAACAAATTAAAGAACAAGCCAATATCATTTTACAGAAAACAAATTGTAGCACGTTGTTTTATTTAAAAAAGAAGTAGGTCGGGTTCCCGCAGATTTCGCAGATGACACAGATAGAAAAAATAGTAGAAAATGATTTATCCTATATAATTAGAGGGTGTGTTTTTGATGTTTATAATGAACTTGGTCCTGGTTTGTTAGAATCAATTT
>JBILPO010000423.1:0-2656 GCA_044373805.1 Pelobium sp. | reverse complement strand
AGAGCCCGTTGCCATCACCAATTGTTTAAATTTTGGTAATCCTTATGTGCCAGAAGTTTACTGGCAATTTGTGGGTGCAATTAAAGGAATGTCTGCTGCATGTACAAAATTTGAAACACCTGTTACTGGTGGTAATGTTTCTTTTTATAATCAATCGTCAGATGAAGGTCCGGTTTTTCCTACGCCAACTATTGGCATGTTAGGCGTAATGGATGACATAAAAAACTTGATGACTTTAGATTTTAAAAATGAAGGTGATTTGATTTATCTTATCGGCGAAAGCCAAAATGATATTGCATCTTCACAGTATTTAGCTTCTTTTCATAAAATCAGTCAATCTCCAGCACCTTATTTCAATTTAGATAAGGAGTATGACATGCATCAAGTAATTAAATTACTGATTCAAAATAAATTGATCCAATCTGCTCATGATGTAGCCGATGGAGGTTTATACATTGCACTTTTAGAGGCAGCTATGCCTAAACAACTAGGGTTTGAGATAGAAACTGATAGCGAAATTAGAAAAGATGCCTTCCTATTTGGAGAAGCTCAAGGTAGGGTAGTGGTTTCGGTTAGTCCAAAATTACAAGAAGCTTTTGTAGAACTAATGGCCACCACCGAAACAGATTTTAGTTTGCTAGGAACCGTAACTGCTAAAGGTTTAGTGATAGATGAAGAAATTTTTGGACAAGTAGAAGAGTCAAAAAATGTATATGATAATGTGCTTCATGGCATATTAGGAGAATAATATTTCTCTTTTAATACCTCATTTTTGAAAAGCAGGGTTATTCGTTCTTTTGAGCAGATAGTCCTGCTTTCTGCTTTAGTCCCTTTGTGAAAAACAAAGGGAGCTGCCGCTGCCAATCAGGTTTATTTTACTTAGGTTACTGCTTTTTAACTTTGAAAAACAAACATTTATTTAGGCAGACATTTGTTTATTTTTTCCATCAATTCATGTTGTTCAAAAGGTTTAATGATGTATTCATCTGCACCCAAACCCATCGAGTCTGTTATTTCTTTTTTTTCACTAATGGCTGAAATAAAAATAAACGGGATGTTAGTAGTCAAATCATTCTTCTTTATTTCATCAAGAAATTCAAGTCCATTAACTATTGGCATCATAATATCACAAAGAATTAAATCGGGCAGTCTTTCTTTTACAACTTCAAGACCTTCTTTTCCATTGTTGGTTTCTATGACTTCAAAACCACTCATAGTTAATATTTCGGCAATATTGTCTCTCACCAATGGGTTATCCTCTAACACTAAAATAGTTTTCATGGTATATTATTTTTTATTGGAAATCGGATGATAGCCGTTGTTCCCTGATTTAGATTGCTATCTAATTCAATAGTTCCACCTAATAAATCTAAATATCGTTTAACAATTATTAGTCCTAAGCCAGTGCCGGGAATGTTTAAAGCATTATGCGCTCTAAAAAATCGGGTAAATAAATTTTTTTGTTCATTTTTAGATATGCCAATTCCACTATCCTTAATCTTTATTAAAACTTTATTTTTGCTCACTTCTGTGAACATATTAATTTCTTTACCCTCGGGAGAATATTTACTTGCATTAGATAGCAGATTTAAAAGTATGAATTGGATAATTTTAAAATCATGGTTAATGACTTTATTTCCAATATGAATATAATTTATAGTCTGATCTTTTTTAATAAGTAACCTAAAACCATCTAAAAAATCTTCGCAAGATTCAGGCAAATTGAAATTTTCTTTTTTAATTTCTATTATTCCGGTTTCAATTTTTTCTAGCGATAAAAACTCATCAAGTATGATGGTGAGGTCATTAATTGAAGATTTTATCCTATTTATATGCTTTTCTATTCTGTTTTCTTGTGGTAATAATTCTTTAAATTGCTCTATGATAGAAATACTTGAAAGCATAATGGTTAAAGGGGTTCTAAATTCGTGAGAAGCCATAGTAATAAACTTCGATTTCATTTCATTTAGTTCTTCGGCTTTGGCCAAAGCTAATTCTACTTGTTTTTCATGCTTTTTTATTTCAGATATATCACTTACCATAGAAAGTAAGTGTTTGAATTTTAAATGTTCGTCTTTAATTACTGCACTAGTAATTTGTGCAAAAAAAGTGTTAATAATTCCCTTTTTTATCTCACAACCTACTTTCTGTAGGCTTTCGGTTTTTATGGCCAAATTTCTATGCCTGTAAAAATCGTCTTGACCTGATTCGCCAATAATAAAATTGGAAAAATGTTTGCCAACTATTTCAGATTTAATGTTTTGTAATTGGTCACAACCGCTTTTATTTACATTTTTAATAATGCCACCTTTATCTAAAATAAAATAACCTACAGGTGAAAGCTCAAATAACTCTTCATATTCTTTAAGTGAATTTTTGAGTTTAGATTGTGTTCTCAAAAGCTCTTCATTTTGCATTGAAAGCTCAATCTCTTGTACGTTTAATTCATGTTCAAGCTCTGAAATTTGATTTTTATCTGAAGTTTTATTTTTCAGTTTTACCTCATTTTCAGCTTTTTTTCTTAAACCCGATAGATATTTTTTCTCTTTTTGTTCCATTTTCTATTTATTACGTAAAAAATGAGTGCATTTATTTTATATTTCTTTTAATGGTTTAGGTATTCTTAATTCTTGCCAAACACCAACAATGTAAGCAG
>JBILPO010000422.1:0-2660 GCA_044373805.1 Pelobium sp. | reverse complement strand
AAAATGTAAATATTAGTAAGGCATATTATCGTTTAAAGATGGTGGACTTAGATGGTGTTTATAACTATAGCCATGTGATAGCGGTAAATTTAGCTGTATTTGAAGAATTTATGGTATACCCAAATCCTGTTTCAAAGGGAGCCGTTACTATCAAGCATCCTTTGTCAAATGCAAATGCATATATTTTAGTTAATGCAATTTCTGGACAAACACTTATGAATTTGAAAGTGGGTTTGGGAGCCGTAATTACCACTGTAGATTTATCTAGCTTAAATAGAGGAATTTACATGCTGACTTACGTGAATAATACTGTAAAAAACACAATAAAGATGGTGATTCCTTAATGATTTTAAAGGTTTTAACTTGTTTATCAATCTTGATAATTTAATATAATAATAGGGTAATAATAGGTAAGTTTTAAAATTTTTAGTTTTTAAATTTGTGTTGTTTGTATGCTTAAGGCCCCTAAACAGCCTTAGTAATTAACCAGAAAATTATAACCGAGAACAATAGTTTTTTAAGAAATGGTTTTCTTAATCAAAAGCAAGTAGTTTTTATTATCGATAAAAAGAGGCTTGTTTTTTAGATGATTATAGAGGATCAAAAGATTTGATTATTAATTTTTATTATTTATTTGTGATGTAATTAATCGACAAATAACTGAAAAATAGAGATTGTTAATTTAATTGGATAAATTAATTCTATTGAAAAATTACTTGTATTTCCTTTTAAATGAATAAAAAATCAATAAAATAAACTTAATAACAATGAGAAAAATTTTATTCTTATTCTTTGCAATTGTGTTCATGGGGTTCACCTACGCACAAGGTCAAACAAAAGCTATTACTGGAAAGGTGTATGGTGAAGATGATGGTTTGGAATTAATTGGGGCTAGTATAACATTAAAAGGGGGGAAAGCAGCTACATTAACCAATGATGAAGGAAAGTTCACTATTTCAGTTCCTCAAAATCAAGATTTCATACTAATAGTATCTTATCTTGGTTATAATACCAAAGAGGTTGCTGTAAAATCTACTGCAAAAGAGATTTTTGTACGTTTAAGTCCTGATGCAAAAATGCTGGGAGAAGTAACTGTCAACGTAGGTTATGCACAAGTAAAAAGAGCAAATGTTTTAGGGTCAGTTGTTACTGTTAAGGGGTCTGAAATTGAGGATTTACCTGTTGCCAACTTAGCCACCGCCTTAATTGGTTTAGTGCCGGGTGTGGGAATCAGTCAATCCTCGGGAAAGCCAGGTTCTACTACAAATCTAAGAATAAGAAACCCTGTTTCGTTTTCAAGTACCGCTAACGGTGGTAGCGTAGATCCTTTATATATCATTGATGGTTTTCAGTTAACCAAAGAAGATTTTGATAATTTAGATGCTTCTCAAGTAGAATCTATTACTTTTTTGAAAGATGCAGCGGCTTCTATTTATGGCTCTAGAGGTGCAAATGGGGTTGTTTTAGTCACTACCAAAAAAGGAAAATCGGGTAAACCTAAAATAAATTACACCTCTAATTATGGGCTTTCAGCTGCCATTAGGTTTCCAGAAATGCTCTCTTCCTTTGATCATGCCACTCTGTTAAATAATAAATTTGATTCTTATGCTGTTGGCGGCTTAAACCTGATGAATCCTGCTCAATATTACACTGCCGAGGAATTAGAATATTTAAAGACGCATAGCTATAATAGAGTAGATGAATTATGGAAAAGTTCTCATCTTAACCGTCAAACTATTAATATTAGTGGTGGTAGCGATAAAATAACATTTTTTGGAGGAGCAAATTATTACAGTGAGGATGGTAACTTAAGTGATTTATACGCTAAAAAATACGGTTTGCGTTTTGGTTCTACCGCCAAAATAACAGAGGACCTTTCTGCCAGTATTTCACTTTCTACAGATAATTCGCAGATGAACAGACCTGCTCCGAAAGGACCGCTAGGAAATAACGTGACCGAACAAGGTGACCAATTAAATGGAACAATGAGTTCTCTTTTATTGACTCCAAGTTGGGTGCCTTTAACTTATAATGGCTTGGCTGTGGGTTCTCCAAGTGTATGGAGTCCTTTAGAATTGCAAAATTCTGGAAGTTATAGTAGATCTAGGTCTCAGGGTATCACCATGAATGCAAGTTTAGATTATAAGTTTCCACAAATTAAGGGTTTAACAGCTAGAGTGCAATATGGCCGTTCTACCAGAAATACGTACGGAAAAGAATACTATGTACCCTATAATTTAAATGACTTTGTGCTTTCAGGTAATCATGGTACTCAGCCTGCTGGTGGAACTGGGCCTGTACCATTTAAGTATTGGAGTAATTATAGTTTGATTACTCAGAACGTCATGTTTACAGATGCATATACTCCTAAATTAATTCAGAATGGAAACTTCATTTCACAAAGTCATTCTTCGGGATCTAATTATCAATTAAATGAAAGTTTATCTTTCGCCAGAACTTTTAAAAAGCATGAAATCAATATTTTTGTAGCGGCAGAACAGAGTGAAGCTAGCGGAGAAGATTTTAAAATTGTGCAACCTAATGTTCAGGTTTATGGCATAGATGAACTTTATGCTTTTAGTGCCGATAGATCTCTGTCAACCATTTCTGGCAACAGCAATGAATCTGGTCGAATGAGTTATTTAGGTCGTCTTAATTAT
>JBILPO010000421.1:0-2664 GCA_044373805.1 Pelobium sp. | reverse complement strand
CAATTACTAATTATTTGTTTTTTTAAGAACAAATAAAACTTATAAAATTGTTAATATATTATTATTAATTTTTTAAAAAAAGCATCGGTTAAATATAAATTTGATAAATTATTAACAAATGTTTACTGCTTATTACTTTTAGATAAATGTGATTGGAGTCCAGAAACCAAATCAAAAACGGGGCGTTACCGAAAAGCCATACGAGTAGGCAAGCTAAATTGTATTACTTATGAATAAAATTATGAATCAAATTCTAGATTTCCCTCAACTGGTAAATCAGAAAATTTTTAATGCAAAATTAAATTCTTTAGTTACAAATTTTGACTCTACTGATGGGGTTCGCCATTATGTAAAAACGATTTACCAATGGGCGTCAATTTTGTTTTTGATTGCTATGGAATACCACATTATCTTAGCTGCCAAAGATTATTATGGCGCAGCTGATGTCTCCACAATGGGAAAATTGGGCAGTGTGTTGAGTTTTTTGGTTTTGGCCTATTCAGCTTTTCCAATAGCCGCTATTATTCGCTCTAGAGGCGAAAGTTTGGGCGTATCTCACAACGGAATGATAAGCTTTGTGTTTAAAGATTTTGTGATGACCAACATCAGAATTTTTGGAGAAGTAATGGCAGTCATTGGATTGTCTATGGCTTTAACTGCTACACTTTCTTTTGTGTTTGATACTAATTTGTTCACCTCCTATATGGGAAATACGGTGATGGGTTCATTTACTGATTTGTATTCATTCCCACTAAATACTGCAACTTCACTGATGTCAATGCTGCATGTTGATTTTATGAGTAATGCAGTAAATGCGCTCATGGGTATGCGATTTGACACCGAAATTGTTTATGGAAGTGACTTTGTTTGGAATCCAAGTGATTTAGGTATGGTTGCCAATTCCTATTTTAATGTGCTTATCGGATTAGTGGTCCTGTATGTAAATTTGGCTGTTTATACCTATTTATATGCTATCGTTTCAGCAGCAGTAAATTTCATTCCAAAATTGGCTTTCCCTGTGTCACTTAGAACTAAAAATGAGAGTTAAGTAGTTGGTTTATATATGCCAAAAACCGAGTCTTATGGCTCGGTTTTTTTTATGGGTTAAACTCTTGTGAGCTTATTTTAATCCAGACGCTTCGGGACGAACAGGCGAAGCAAAGGGTAGAAGTATACTAAGAACGGTTGTTATTTTATAGCGGGAAGTTGGAAGTGGGGAGTTGGAAGGTTTATCACTATTCACAACCTAGTACTTCTACGAACATTCAATTTAGCAGACTTCCCGACACTTCGGGACCAATCCCGTTTCTTTACCCGAATAATTAAGTATTGGATTTATCTTTTTTATCCGTTTGTCTTGCAAAATACGTTTGTGGTGAAGTACTCGTGATTAATTTGAAACTTTTGTAGAACGGACTGTAGGAAGAAAATCCGGTTACGGCTGCCAATGATTCTAAGGTGTTGGTTTTTAAATACCCGGCTTCTATTAGTTCTATTGATTTTTGCACCCGAATTATTTTTTTAAAATCACTGAAGCTTATGCTGCTGTGGTACTTGAACAAATAGAGCACATGGCTTTTTGGAATATTCAGTTTATTGGCTAGGTTGTTTACTTTAAAATTTTCGGTTAAAAACAAGTCGGTGTTTAGTGCATAGTGTTCTATTTCGAGAATGTAATTCTGAATACTTCCTTCTATTTTTTCCTTCAAAACCATATCTTGTATGTTGATGACTTGCCTGCTTGTGGTAGACCAAATGTGATCAAAAACGATAGCGTTCTTTTTGTATTCTTTGATCTTGTTTTGTAGAATGTCATAGCCATATAAAAACTCGGGTGAGTACAGGATTTTGATATACAACACGATCCAAAGTAAAGCAGCTACCCACAAAAATTTGTTTTTATTTAGGTACCATAATTCCGAATCGTTGAACAACATGTTAATCAAAAAGCGAATCAACATCAACACAAACAGTCCATACAAGAGTTTGGTCCATTTTGATATAAAAATATTTTGTTGATTGATGAGGATAATCTTGCTTTTTCGATTCCATATCCCTTTGTGCAATAACTTGTAGGATGTTACAACATAGAAAATGTTGTATAGTATAGTTATAATTGTGCCAGTTTTACTCGCATTGATAATAAATTCTCCCGTAAACAAACGCTGTAAAAAAAAGAGGGTAACTAATAGTAATGGAATAGCAAGATGCAATAATTCGCGGCCTTTTAGCTTCTCGTGTACGTTGTTTAATTTGCCAAAATATAAATACATCAAAGGCCAGGCCGTATTGGCAAAAACAACATCTATATTTCTTAAAATGGGATGAATAAAAAGCGTGTCGGACAATCCATGTAAAAAAAAGCGAACAGAGCTTAGAAAGAAAATCAGCAGTAAATAAAAATTGGTGTGTTTTTTTGAATTGAATCGATAACCAATGAGTAGAATGGTAATAAAGCCCAACAATGCAGTGATAAGATAGGTGGTTTTTTCGAGCATAGTAAACGACTTAATTGGGATTTAAACTCCTCCAAAAATATACCTTTTTTATAGTTTTATCTGCTTTTAACCTCATCAAAAAACTGAAATATGTCGTCAAAACATTAAAATACACCCAAAATTTTCCATTCGTACGGAGAAAATTTCATTTCAACGATAAAAAAAC
>JBILPO010000420.1:0-2667 GCA_044373805.1 Pelobium sp. | reverse complement strand
GTAGGTAACCATTTCTAATTTAGGCTCGTCTTTAAAAACGGCTGTAATCATTTCTAATCTTTTTTCTACACTTAGCAAAGATTGTTTACTACTATTTACGCCAATACCAATATAAATTTTGTCGAAAAGAGAAAGTGAACGTTTTAATATATCAACGTGAGCTTTGGTAATGGGGTCAAAAGAGCCCGGAAAAAGTGCTATTTTCATTAAATTTTGTTTGTTATTAAAAGTAATATTTAATTAACGAAAAAACTAAAAGCCGAATAACCATATTTCCTTTTTTCTTTGAAATTTGGATGGTTGTGTAAATCTTGTTTGCTTTGGTGTTCTATAATAAGGATGCCGTTTTTGTTCAATAATTTTTTTTCAAAAATGATACTGGCAATCTCGGGTATACGAGGAATATCATAAGGCGGATCAGCAAAAATTAAATCAAAAGTCTCGGTTTCTTGGTTTAAATATTTAAAAACGTCAGCTTTTACAGGTTTAATTTGATTTAATTGATGTGCTGTACTTGTACTTTTTAAGTAATTGATACAACCAAAGTTTTGATCTACAGCTGTAATTTCCAAAGCTTCTCTTGAAGCAAATTCTAAACTAATGCTTCCTGTACCACTAAAAAGATCTAAGATTTTAAGACTGTCAAAATCTACCTGATTTTGTAGAATGTTAAATAAGGCTTCTTTTGCCATATCGGTGGTAGGCCTTACCGGTAAATTTTTAGGTGGATTAAACCTTATTCCTTTTAATTTACCGCCAATTATTCGCATAAATGTAAACTTAATAATGAGAAGAAACGTGGTATAACAGCTTCATTTAAACCTAAATAGGTGAGGGGTAAACTGTCTAAATCAATCACTTCTGTGTGGTTAAACTGGCCTTTGATTTTTTGAAAAACGGTGCCATTGATATCTATATTTCCACTCACTTTTGCCATCACTTGAGCAGGTTTTAAATTGTTTTGCTGTGTAGCCAAAAGCATAAAATACAGTAATTCGTCTTCGTTTGTGTATTCAAATACGTTATAAAACTGGAATTTATTTTGATTAAAAATGATAATTTCTATCATATCTGCCTTAAAGTTGGCAAAAAGTTGAGGGTAACTAATTTGGCTAAAAGCATATTCTACACCTTTAAAAAACGGAATAAATTGAGGGTAGATAGAAGCTTCTGGGAAATATTTTTCAATTTTATCTAACAGGTGTTTTTCAAAAGCAAAAATAACAGTAACACCAGATTTTTCTAATGATTTTACAAAAATAGTTTCATTTTCTAAAGGATTAAGGTATTTACTGTAAATCTCTAAATCTTTTTCATGATAAACCGCTGTGGGTATAAAAGTGAATTTTTGGGTAGTTAAACTAATTTTGGTTTTTGCAAAATGTGTTTGAAGTAAATTACCTTCTATATCATTAAAAATAGTAGTTTGGGCTGCTGAAACTACTTTAACGGTTTGGTTTTTAACATCTACCAAAGCATAGCTGTAATCATTGTTTCCCAATTCTATGCACAATTCATTTTGAGTTGCGTTAGCAGGTTCAAAATTTGGAACTGTAAGATGTTTTTTGTCATTCATGCTCAACAAAAGTAAAAATTTATCCGAAAGCGTTTATAATTTTAACGAAATTTGAAATAATGACTGTAGCCCATGATCTTGCTAAACTATTTCCGCACCTAGCCAATCCTCAACAGCTTTATTTGTTTGATAAATTACAACAATTTATTGCTAATAAAGATCATCAGTCTTGTTTTATTTTAAAGGGTTATGCGGGTACAGGTAAAACTACGGTAATTAGTACCTTAATAAAATTGTTGCCTAAGTATCAAATTAAATCGGTTTTATTGGCGCCCACAGGTAGGGCAGCAAAAGTTTTAAGTCAGTATTCGGCTAAAGGAGCATCTACCATTCACCGAAAGATTTATCGTAAAAAATCGGCTTTTTCACCAGAAATGCATTTTGGTTTAGCTTCAAACATGCATCAAGATACTTTATTTATTATAGATGAAGCCTCTATGATTATAGATGAACCCACAGATTATAGTGGCAGTAGTTTATTACAAGACGTCATCTCTTTTGTGTATAACGATAAAAATAACCGCATTATTTTTATTGGAGATACCGCACAATTACCTCCAGTAGGCTCTACAGAAAGTCCCGCTTTAGTGGCTAACCACGTAAAAAAGTTTGGTTTAGCTGTTGATGAAATAGAATTAACACAGGTGGTAAGGCAAGAGAAAGAATCGGGAATTTTGTTTAATGCTACCGCAATAAGAGAGTTAATTAGGAAAGAAGAAACCAGCTTTCCATCATTAAGAACAAAAGGTTTTAAAGATGTTTTTAGGATGATGGGTGATAAAATTATTGAAGGTTTAAACTACGCTTACAGTAAATATGATTTAGAAAATTCTCTGGTTATTTGCAGGTCTAATAAAAGCGCTAATCTTTATAATCAACACATCAGAAACCAAATTTTAGGAAGAGAGGATGAGCTTACCGGAGGTGATTTAATTATGGTAGTGAAGAATAATTATTTTTGGTTGCCTGATGAGAAAGGTGGTTTTATAGCCAATGGCGATATCGGGAAAATTACTCGGGTAAAAAATATTCAGGAAATGTATGGTTTTAGATTTGCCGAAGTTCAAATTTTATTTGCTGATATAGACCAA
>JBILPO010000419.1:0-2684 GCA_044373805.1 Pelobium sp. | reverse complement strand
CTACGTTTGATCTTCAGGTAACTTACGTGAAAGTTCAAAATTCGGCGAAAGCCTTAGGCATAATAGCGGCTAACTTTTATCAGCATCCTTCTAAAAAATTAAAACTAGTAGGGGTAACAGGCACCAATGGAAAAACTACGGTGGCCACCTTATTGTATAAACTGTTTAGAGATTTAGGCTACAAAGCCGGACTCATTTCTACGGTAGAGAATCAAATTAACGATCAGGTAATTCCTTCTACGCATACCACTCCAGATCCTATTGCGCTCAATATTTTATTAAATGAGATGCTTTTAAATGGCTGCGATTACTGCTTTATGGAAGTAAGTTCTCATGCAATAGCACAATATAGGATAGAAGGATTAAGCTTTAGCGGGGGAATTTTTACCAACATTACCCATGATCATTTAGACTTTCATATCACTTTTGATAACTATTTAAAAGCTAAAAAAGCATTTTTTGATGGTTTAGAAAAATCGGCTTTTGCTTTAACCAATGCCGATGATAAAAACGGATTGGTGATGTTGCAAAATACCAAAGCCCACAAAAAAACCTATGGTTTAAAGTCTTTAACAGATTTTAAAGCAAAAATTATAGAAAACCAATTCTCGGGCTTACACCTAGATATGGATGGGGAAGAAGTGTATTTTAAACTGGTAGGCAGCTTTAACGCTTCCAATTTATTAGCAGTTTATGGCGCCGCTTTATTACTTGAGCAAGACAAAACCAAAGTACTTACCATTTTAAGTCGTTTAAATGGAGCCGAAGGTCGTTTTGATTATATCATTTCTCCTAACGGGATTATTGGAATTGTTGATTATGCCCATACACCAGATGCGATAGAAAATGTATTGAGTACGGTTGATAATATTCGCTCTAAAAGCGAACAGGTAATCACTATTGTGGGTTGTGGTGGCGATAGAGATAAAACTAAACGCCCCTTGATGGCAAAAGCCGCTTGTGAGTGGAGTGATAAGGTGATACTGACTTCAGACAATCCAAGATCAGAAGAACCTGATCAAATTATTAAAGATATGCAAGTGGGCGTGTCTCCGGTTCATCAAAAGAAAGTTTTATCAATTACAGACAGAAGGGAAGCGATTAAAACGGCTGTTCTTTTGGCTAAACCTGGAGATATTATTTTACTAGCTGGAAAAGGACATGAGAAATACCAAGATATAAAAGGGGTGAAAAGTGATTTTGATGATAAAAAAATATTAAACGAATGTTTTCAGCAATTGAGTTCATAAACGCTAAAGCTGTTCACTTAAAAAACTAAAAGGATGTTATACTACCTATTCAATTATTTAGATAAACAATTTGATTTCCCCGGAGCAGGTGTATTTCAGTTTATCTCTTTTAGAGCAGGAATGGCAATGATACTTTCTTTATTTATCACCACCGTTTATGGCAGCAGGTTAATTAATTACTTAAGATACAAACAAGTAGGTGAAACCGTAAGAAATTTAGGTTTAGAGGGTCAAAATCAAAAGCAAGGAACTCCTACAATGGGGGGCTTAATTATTATTGCAGGGATATTAATCCCTACTCTATTACTAGCCAGAATAGAAAACATTTACATTGTTTTAATGATAGTGACCACCATTTGGATGGGCGCAATTGGCTTTTTAGATGATTATATTAAGGTATTTAAAAAGAATAAAGAAGGCTTAGCAGGAAGGTTTAAAATTATTGGGCAGGTTGGTTTGTCTCTTATTGTGGGTTATACCATGTTTTTTCATCCTGATATTTTAGTAAGACAAACCATTACTGAAGCCCCGGCCTCTACTAACGTGAAATTTACTCCTGGTGGCTTTAAAGAAGAAATTATCAATGAAAAAGGAGAAAGATTAATTCGTGTTGAAAAATCAACGGGTGTTTATTATGCAAAGGATGTAAAATCAACCAAAACAAACATTCCTTTTTATAAGGATAACGAGTTTGATTATGCTAAGGTCCTTAAATTTTTAGGCGACGATTATGAAAAATATGCTTTAGTTGTGTTTCTTTTATTCGTCATCGTAATTATTACTGCGGTATCTAATGGGGCTAATATTACTGATGGGATTGATGGCTTAGCAACGGGTACCTCCGCTATTATTGGAATTACATTAGCGCTTTTAGCTTATGTTTCTGGTAATACCATTATTGCAGATTACTTGAAGATTATTTATATCCCAAACTCTGGGGAACTAGTGGTTTTTGCCGCTGCTTTTGTGGGCGCTTGTATTGGGTTTTTATGGTATAATGCCTATCCTGCTCAGGTTTTTATGGGTGATACAGGTAGCCTAACCATTGGGGGTATCATTGCCGTATTAGCCATCATGATTCGTAAAGAATTATTGATCCCAATTTTGTGCGGAGTTTTTCTGATCGAAAATCTCTCTGTCATTATGCAGGTTTCTTGGTTTAAATACACCAAAAGAAAATATGGTGAAGGGAGGCGTATCTTCCTGATGTCGCCATTACATCATCATTTTCAGAAAAAGGGATACCACGAATCTAAAATAGTTAGTCGTTTTTGGATTGTTGGAATTTTACTAGCCATCATCACTATTGTGACCTTGAAATTAAGATAGTAGAATCAAGATGTAAGTATCAAGTATCAAGATAAAGAACAAAGACAAAAGATTAAAGACAAAAGAATCAAGACAAAAGAAACAAGATGCAAAATAACCAACAAC
>JBILPO010000418.1:0-2686 GCA_044373805.1 Pelobium sp. | reverse complement strand
AATGGATGATTTAAAATCAGTTAGTGAAGGTCAAGTAAATCAACGCTATAGGCAAACTGGATATAATGATGCAGGGTGGGATATTGAAGACGGTAATTATGAGCGTTTTTTAACTCAAATTAATCCAAATCAAACCTCTATTGGCTTATTTAGGGTACGAGGTGAAATCAATCAGAAGTCGTCCAAATACGACCGTTTTGCCCGTTCTTTTGAAAATGCTACTGGTAAGAATACCATGTATTTTCAATTTGATGAAGAAATGTTTGCTAATTCAATTCCTAAAAATTTGAAATTTACCATTACTTGGCTTGATAAAAATGCAGGCTCAAATTGGGCTTTAAAGTACAGCGATGGAAAGCAAATGAAAACTGCCATAGAAGTGAAAGGTAAAGGAGATAACAATTGGAAATCTGTTACTGTAGATATTGCAGATATGAGATTAAACCATAAAGGAGAGTTTAAATCAGATTTTGTATTAGTGAATACAGATAAAATAGATGATATTTTTAATGGTATTGAAGTAGATATCCAAAGATAAACCTTAAATAAAACACATTATAAAATGAAAAAAACGATTAATTTAATATACCTAACTACAATTATAATTTGTTGTGCACTGTGTCCTAATAAAAGTAACGCTCAAAATAAAAGACCTAATATATTGGTGATTATGGGTGATGACATTTCTAGAAATAGCATGGGTGTTTACGGATCTAAGTATATAAAAACACCGAATTTTGATAGAATTGCAAATGAAGGGTTGCTCTTTACCAATGCTTATGTCACCAATCCAAAATGTTCTCCTTCTAGGGCTTGTTTTTTAACTGGGCGTTATTCATGGCAGTTAGAAGAGGCTGCAAATCATATTCCAGTAATGCCAGAGAAATGGAAATTTTATCCAGAATTATTAGAAAAAAGTGGTTATTCTATTGGTTTTACTGGCAAGGGTTGGGGCCCAGGTGTTTTTTATGGAGAACACAATCCAGCAGGATGGGAGTATAATAATATTTCTTTAATACCACCCTTTAAAGGAATTAGCAAACAAGATTACGCCTCAAACTTTGATCAGTTTTTAACCAAGAGAGATGATGAAAAACCGTTTTGCTTTTGGTTTGGAACACATGAGGCACATAGAAAATATGAGAAAGATTCATACAAGAAAGAAAATAAGGATTTAAATGAGGTTACAGTACAAGGATTTTTTCCTGATAATGAATTAGTAAGGGGAGATTTAGCTGATTATGGCGTTGAGGTAGAATACCATGACAAGCAAATTGGGAAAGCACTTGCATTACTTGAAAAACGAGGCCTGTTAGACAATACCATCATTATTGCTACTTCAGATCAAGGGATGCCATTCCCTCGCATAAAAGGTCAAATTTACAATGAAGATTTTCATGAAGCTTTTGTGGTAAGATGGGGAGATAAAATTATCCCTGGAAGAGTGGTTACAGATTTTATCAGTTTTCCAGATGTGGCTCCAACCTTAATGGAAGCCGCTGGTTTAAAGCCACACCCTCAAATGACAGGTAAAAGTTTTTATGATATTTTAATCTCACAAAAATCAGGCAGAATAGACCAAAAACGTTCTTATGCATTGGTAGGTAAAGAACGCCATGATATGGGACGTATAGAAGGGGAACAAATAAATGTAGGCTATCCGGTAAGAGCAATTAGAACCGATCAATATTTATATTCTCATAATTATAAACCAAATAGATGGCCTGCTGGCGATCCTATTTATGGTTATAACAATGTTGATGATTCTCCTACTAAAAGTTATTTAATAGGGCTAAACTCTGCAGATAAGGATTTCAAGTATTATGAAATGTCTTTTGGCAAAAGACCTGAAGATGAGCTTTTTGATGTAATAAAAGATCCAGATTGTATCAATAACCTAGCTTCTGATCCTAAATATGCCCAAGTAATTAAACAGTTAGCCTTACAAATGGACAAAGAGCTAAAAAGGCAAAAAGACCCTAGAGTGTTAGGAAATGGAGACATTTTTGATTATTACCCTCAAGCCAGAGAAGAAAAAATGAAAAAAATGTATAAAGATAAATACTATAATATGTTTGATAAATTCTTTGAAGTATTTGGAAAAAAAACAGTTCCGATTCCTACCAATTGGGTTGAAAAAGAAGGTGAAAATTAATTTTAAAATATGACAATGGACATAAAAAAACTGCAAATTCTTTTTATTTTATTTTTTGCAATTAGTGCAAAAGCACAAGAAAAAATCGGTAAAAAAACTAAAAATAATAAACCAAACATTGTTTTTATTTTGGCCGATGATATGGGCTATAATGAGTTAGGAAGTTATGGTGGGAAAGTTATTGAGACACCTAATTTAGACCTTTTAGCTAAAGAAGGCATGAAATTTAGTAATCATTATTGTGGTTCAAATATATGCGCACCATCTAGAGGGTCTTTAATGACCGGCAAACATACAGGGCATGCTTATATTAGAGACAATAGGCCCCTACCTTATGAAGGTAATGAGCCTATTCCTGCAAGTGAAGTAACCGTAGCTGAGGTTCTTAAATCTGCGGGATATAAGACCGGCGCTTTTGGAAAATGGGGCTTAGGTTATATGGGTTCAGAAGGTTCTCCCAATAATCAAGGTTTTGATCAGTTTTATGGATACAATTGTCAGCGCCACGCACATGATTATTTCTCACCTTAT
>JBILPO010000417.1:0-2692 GCA_044373805.1 Pelobium sp. | reverse complement strand
GAAAGATCTTTCTACTTTTGATGAGTTAATCACTTTTCCAACCATACCGTTACTTGGCTGGAATCACATTAGTTTAATGTGTTTACTGATGACCATATCTACGCTTATTTACACTTACTTTAATAATCAGGTTTCTGGCGTACAGGGGCAAATGAAATATATTGGATACATTACACCAATTATATTTTTTGGAGTCTTAAATAGCTATCCAGCGGGTTTAAATTACTACTACTTTTTGGCTAACGTATTAACCTTTACTCAGCAATATTTTATCAGAAGATTTGTTGATGATGATAAAATCCATGCTCAAATTCAGGAAAATAAAAAGAAGCCAGAATCAACTAAAAAGAAAGGCGGCTTTCAAAAGAAAATGGAAGATATGATGCGCCAACAACAACAAATTCAACAACAAAAGAAAAAATAAATTATCGTAAATTTTAAATCCCTGATTTGCCTAAATTGTGAATCAGGGATTTTTAATTTTAATTACCCATAAATTTCACTACAAGAATAAATTTCCTCACATCGAGAAAAAATTACCCGCAAAAAAAATCTCTAAAAACATTTTTTATTTTTTCAATCTAAATGTTGAATAAAAATTGTTTGTCTAATAAGCAGACGAGATAGGTAAAATATAAAATACAAATCTAATTTTTGTTAAAACTCAAACAATTTTTAAAATACAATCATTTGATTAACAAGTATTTATATTTAAATAAAATCAATTCAAAACAATTAATATTTAATCATTTGGAAGATATATTATTACACGTTCTTTCATCCGATGATTTAAAATAAAGAAAACATCAACTATTTAAAATATACTTGCAGCTACTAATCTTTCGGCATCCTTTATGTTTAAGTTTTAATAGTTAAAGAAATAGAATTATGACATTAGTAGAAAAAAGTACTGTAACTATTAGAAAAAGAATTCTTCTTGTTGATGATGAAATTGCTATTCTTAAATTATTAGAATTCATTCTAAAAAAAGATTATGATTTGGTGATAAAAGATAATGGATTTGACGCCTTAACTTGGTTAGATAGTGGCAACATTCCTGATTTGATTATATCTGACATGGAGATGCCTTATTTTAATGGAGCTGATCTGGTAAGATCTTTAAAAGTAAGTGGTTACTTTAGAGATGTGCCTGTAATTGTACTCTCTGGTTCTGATTCTTTAGAGAACATCAAAACAAGAATTCCTTATCCAATTAATGAATTAATGTCTAAGCCTTTTAATCCAGGAATATTGAAGGATAAGATAAAAATTATATTAAATTAGCAAATGAAATTTGTAAACGTTAACGTTTCTAACAATTCTTTTAATGATGCTAAAATTAATATTCTTTACTTTTCTGACCTTTTAGAAAATAATCTTTTAGCAGGTTTTGATCACTCCGAATTCAATTTAAAGAAAACCGATAGCATTTCTAATTTAAAGCTTTTAACCCAAAAGCTATCAATAAACGATCTAAGCACTATTATTCTTTTAGAGGTAGATCCCACTAAATTTTCAGAAATTCAGGAATTTATTTCACTCCTAAAAAATAATTGGATCACTAAAAACTTAATTACCATTTTTCTTCTAACAGAAAAAAACCCTGGTATAGTTAAAAAAGCTTTGGAACTTGGCGTAAGTGATTGTTATACTTCACCCATACCTTTTGAAGATGTAAAAGAAAGATTAAAATTCTTAAACTTCTATAAAGTTTTACGTTCTCAGGTTAATCAATTATCTCAGGTCACTCATGTAGAATATCATATCCCAGTTGGAAAAAGATTTTTAGACATCACACTGTCTTCTATAGCATTAATTTTTATATCTCCTTTACTTCTTGTGGTAGCCGCCATTATTAAAATAGATTCTCCAGGACCCATTTTTTACACCAGTAAAAGAGTTGGTACAGGGTATAAGATATTTAATTTTTACAAGTTTAGATCTATGAGAGTTGGAGCAGAAGCTGAGGTTGCTAGTTTAGCACACAAAAACCAATATGGCAATTCAACATTTTTTAAGGTTGAAAATGATCCAAGAATTACAAAATTAGGATCTTTTTTAAGAGACACCAGTATAGATGAATTGCCGCAATTATTAAATGTTCTTAAAGGAGATATGTCTTTGGTTGGAAACAGACCTTTGCCACTTTACGAAGCAGAACAATTAACTACTAACGAATGGTCTATGCGTTTTTTAGGTCCGGCTGGTTTAACTGGGTTATGGCAAATAAGTAAAAGAGGTAAAAAAGACATGTCTGAAGTAGAAAGAAAAAAACTAGATAATTTTTATGCTAAAAACTATTCTTTGTGGCTAGACATTAAAATTATCTTTAAAACTATTCCCGCATTACTACAGAAACAAAAAGTTTAAGACTTTTCTATTCCTTTTATTTAATAACTACTCCTAATTTTTGGCTATTTATTAAAAAGAATGATATTTTATTTTTAGTAATAAAAAAAACTTTGCTCGATTTAATTTTTTTATAATCTTTTGACTTTTAAGATCCTCTAATTTTCTTGCTTTTATAAATGGACTATTAATCTTACTGTCTGCAATCTGTTTGTGACAGATTGATCCCATTATATATAATTTCAAACTCTGTTCTTCTATTCCTTTGCTGCTCTTCCTCAGAACATAAAACTCCGTCGATACAGTTGTTCACTAATTTACTTTTTCCGTAATTGGGTACTAT
>JBILPO010000416.1:0-2700 GCA_044373805.1 Pelobium sp. | reverse complement strand
CTTTTTATGGTGATGATTTCACGGGATCTACGGATGCCTTGGAATTTCTAACCTTAGCTGGCGTAAAAACAGTTCTGTTTTTGAGGCAACCCGAACAAAAAGATTTAGATCGTTTTAACGGATTGCAAGCTATAGGCTTGGCGGGCAAAAGTAGATCTATGTCGCCATTAGAAATGGAAGCAGAACTATTTCCCGCTTTTGAAAACCTTAAAAGCTTCCAACCATCTCAATTTCATTATAAAGTTTGTTCCACTTTTGATTCTGCACCACATGTGGGCAGTATTGGCAAAGCCATAGAAATAGGAAGCCAAGTATTTGAACAAAAAACAGTATTGGTTTCTCCTGCGGCACCGTATTTAGGTCGGTATTGTGCTTTCGGAAATCTTTTTGCAAGGATGGGAACTGCAGGAAAAGGAAAGATTTATCGCATAGATAGACATCCTTCTATGAGCAAACATCCGGTAACGCCAGCGCAAGAAGCAGATTTAACCCTTCATCTAGCTCAGCAAACTAATAAAACAATCCAGCTCATTAATATTACAACCATTGAAGCTGGAGAAGAGACCGTATTATCTGCTGTAAAAGCAAATGAAGGAGCAGAAATTCTATTTTTTGATGCTTTAAATACCCAACATTTACAAACCATTGGTAGCGTTTTTTATCAATTAGGGAAAGAAAAAACCTTGTTTTCGGTAGGTTCATCAGGTGTAGAGATGGCTTTAGGATTGGCTTGGAAAACAGCTAAACTTATTGAAAGCGAAATTGAATTTGAACATCCGGGTGAAGCTGGGCCTTTGTTGGTTATATCAGGAAGTTGTTCTCCGGTTACGGGAACACAAATAGCATACGCCCTTGAAAACGGATTTATGGGCATCTCATTAGCGCCACAAGCTATTCAAGTTCAACATCAAGAAGAAATTATCAGAACAATTACCCAGCAAATCATCCAACATATAAAAGATGGGCAAAGTGTGGTTCTACATACAAGTTTGGGTATAAACGATCCAAGGGTAAATGATACAGAACAGCATTTAAAAGCAATGGGAATAGCCGAAAACGATATCCAAAAGCAATGCAGCAAGATTTTTGGAAGTGTTTTAGGGCAAATCGTCAAAGAAATATTAAAAGCCATTCAAATTAAAAGAATTCTTTTTGCCGGTGGCGATACTTCAAGCTATGCAGCATCAGAACTAGGTATTTTAGCTTTAGAGATGATAGCTCCATTAGCCCCTGGTGCCCCGCTTTGTAAGTCCATTGCCGATGATAATTTAGTAAACGGATTAGAATTAAATTTTAAAGGCGGACAGGTAGGTCCTGCAGATTATTTTATAAAAGTTTTAAAAGGAGAGAAAATAGCATGAAAGCAAAAGTATTAGGTTTTGTACATACCTCAGCAACCTTAGTTCCATTATTTCAACAATTGAGTGCCGAATTTTTAACAGGTGTAGAAACCTTCAATATTGTTGATGACAGTTTAATTAAAGATGTGATCAAAAAAGGAGAATTAATGCCTAATACCGCAGCCAGAGTGGTCAGTCATATCCAAGCGGCTGAAGCAGCTGGTGCAGATGTGATTTTAGTAACCTGTTCTTCCATAGGCTTAGCCATAGAAACCGCAGCAACTTTAGCTTCTATACCAGTGATTAGAGTAGACCAAGCTATGGCTGATGAAGCTGTACAAACGGGAAATAGAATTGGTGTAATTGCGACCCTGCCAACTACCCTAGCTCCAACCAGTGATTTGGTGAAAAGAAGAGCTGCATTCATAAATAAAAATGTAAGCATTATCTCTAAATTGTGTGATGGAGCTTTTGAAGCTTTAATGAGTGGCAACGCCGCCAAGCATGATGAAATGGTATCCAAAGCTTTAAAAGAATTGATGTTGGAAGTTGATGTGATTGTATTGGCACAAGCTTCTATGGCCCGTGTAGTAGAGGCTTTAAGTGCCGAAGAAAAACGAGTTCCAATATTAGCCAGTCCTGCAATTGCGATGAAGAAACTTGCCGAAACTTATTTTAAATAAAACAACATGCGTAAATTTTTCCTTTGGGCTGCCCTCCTCCTATTCTTAGCAGCTGGCTTTGGCTGGTTGCAACAAATTGATCTAATTTGGAAAACCAGTTTGATTTTAGGCTTTTCAAGTATTGCTATTGGCATTGGAAGCGTCAAATTATTAAGTGGCTACCAATACACTTTTTGGATTATTACGGCAGTTTGTGCTGGCTTAATTTACCCTCAAACCTTTTTACATATTGGAAGCATAGATTTACGCAACAAATGGCTCATTCTTTCTATCATCCAGCTGGTGATGTTTGGGATGGGTACTCAAATGAGCATCAAGGATTTCACGGGCATTCGTAAATCTGGCAAAGGTGTTTTAATTGGATTAATAGGGCACTTCACCATTATGCCATTAACCGGTTTTCTAATTGCTAAGTTTTTTCATTTCGAACCCGAAATTGCCGCTGGAATTATTTTAATTGGATCTTGCAGTAGCGGTTTAGCATCAAACGTGATGACCTATATTGCTAAAGGAAACTTAACCTTATCTGTTACTGTAACTGCAATTTCTACTTTAGCGGCGCCAATTATGACTCCATTTTTAATGAAAATATTTGCTGGCACTTTAGTAGAAGTCAAGTTTTTTAACATGATGATGGAGATTATTAAAATTGTGCTTGTACCTTTAGCTGCAGCTAT
>JBILPO010000046.1:0-9533 GCA_044373805.1 Pelobium sp. | reverse complement strand
AAATGTGCTTTTACTGGTCGGATATGATTGATCACCATATTTCCAGAAACCTCCGTCTACAGCATCTAAATATTTACTGTTTCCGGCTACAACACCAACAGGAATGCCTCCTCCAATTACCTTTCCATACACTGTAATATCAGACCGAACCTCAGTAAAAGCTCTTATTCCATTAATCGCAAAACGAAAACCTGAGATTACTTCATCAAAAATTAGAGCTACTTCATTCTGCTGGGTAATGGCTCGAAGTTCTTTTAAAAATTCAGCGGGGAAAAATTCGGGGTAACGGCTTTGAATTGGTTCTACCAATACCGCAGCCAATTCGGGTGCTAAATCACGTATAATTGCAAGTTCTTCTATACTTCCATAATGTAGAACAATAACATCTTGGACCATTGATGGTGCAACTCCCGGCGCCAAAGGATCTGCATAGATGCCCTTGCCTTCTCTTGCAAGGATTCCATCATACGTTCCATGATAGGAACCTGCAAAAACAACTATTTTGTTTTTACCAGTGATGGTACGGGCTAATCTAATAGCTACCATTACAGCTTCTGTACCTGTGTTGTAAAATGCTACGCGTTCATTACCTGTTGCTTTGCAAATAGCTTCAGCAAGTTCACCTGCTAAAGGAGAAAGTGCGCCAAGAACCATATGCTCATCCAACATTTGGTGTAACCGTTTTTGAACAAATTCTGGATTATAACCAAATAAATTCACACCAAATCCCATGGAAAAATCCAAAAAACGGTTCCCTTCTTTATCCCATACATAAACACCCTTTCCTTTTTCAGCAACCAGCTGATAGGTCATTTCTTTCCATTTAGGTCTGAAACCCGCAATATTTCTATTATTAGCTAACCATTTTCGGTAAAGTTGTGTATGGCTTTTTGAGGTACCGCTTATCTTATTTACATTGGAAATGAGTTGCTGGATAGACTTTTCTTTAATAGCGTCCAGAGACTCTTGCAAAAGATTTACTTCCTTATAAGGGACAAAAGTATTGGCAGAAGAAGATATTGAAGCATTGGACTTAAAATAACTTGGACTTTCCAAAACGGCAGCTTGTTTTGGCTGTTGTTTTAATAAGTATTCGGCCAGTTTTTCAAGGGTGTTAAGACTATCATAAAAGGCAGAAACTTCAATTGCTACATTTCGATCTCTATTAACCTTTTCTTTTAATTGCATAAGCAGAATAGAATCCATGCCAATGGCAAAAAAATCATCGCTAGCATTAATTTGTTCTACCGGCAATTCTGTAATTTCTCCAACAACTCTGTATAAATAAGTTAAAACATCTTCCTGAATGGATAGTGAATCCGAATTGCTATTAAATACCTCAACAGGAGTCGTAAGTACCTGGTCAATTAGTCTTAAATAAGACTCTGACTCTACCCAATAATCTTGATGATTGAATTGATAAACAGGTATATTAACGGCATTGCCAACAAAAAAAGAAACAAACTGATCTGCATTACATCCCTCAATGTACCTATTGGCCATATTAAGTATGTTGGATGCATTATCAGGCTCACTATTAGAATAAATTATTTTTTTTGCGCTCCCTCCGACCTTAAATTCATTTAATAAATGGATTGCTTCTAATTTAGTGTTTGCTATTACAACAATTCGTTCCGAAAAATGATCCCTATAATTAGCTGCTGTATAGCAGATATCATTTAAACTATATGGGGTTTCCGATAAATATGCTTGATAAGTTTGAACTAATAAAGTTAATGCGGAACTGTCTTTTGCTGATAGAAACAATGCTAATGGCTGATCATTTTCAGAACTGTCAAAATTAATATTCTGAGGAACCGATTCCATAAGGATATGCACATTAGTCCCGCTAAAACCAAAAGAACTAATGGCAGCAGCAAAAGGCTTTTCTTGTTTTTTTAATGAAATAGATGTTGTTGGAATGCAAATAGCCGATTTCCAAGGAATAGATGCATTTGGGTTTTTAAAATGAAGATTCCTAGGAATTATTCCATGATATAAAGAAAGCGTTGTTTTAATTACAGAGGCAATACCAGCAGCTGCTTCCAAATGGCCAATATTTGATTTTACAGAACTAACATATAATGGATTTTCAGTAGTTCTGTTTTGGCCATAAACATTCCCTAACACTTCCATCTCAATTGGATCGCCTAATTTAGTTCCCGTACCGTGAGCTTCGATGAAGGAAACTTCATCAGCGGAAATATTTGCGTTTAGAAGTGCTTTTCTAATCACTTTTTCCTGTGCAAGACCGTTTGGAGCAGTCATCCCATTACTTGCACCATCTTGGTTTACAGCCGAACCTTTAATAAGGGCTAAAATATTATCTCCATCTTTTAGGGCATCACTATGTCTTTTCAGAATAATAACACCACAACCTTCACCACGACCATAACCATCTGCACTTGAATCAAAGGATTTACAACGACCATCTGCAGAAAGTGCTCTAGTTGTAGACAATGCTATATGTCCAAATGGCAACAACATGAGGTTGATACCACCGGCAATTACAAGATTTGTTTTTCCAAGCCTTAATTCCTGTACACCTAAATCTACTGCAGCCAGTGAAGAGGAACAAGCAGTTTGAAGTATTACATTCGCACCCTGTAGTCCTAAGAAATAAGAAAGACGACCACTAGTCGTTGAAATTGCATTCCCCGTTACAAAATGTGAATTGATAGCTGTGCCCAACTCACCCATCGTTAAATAAGAATAATTATCATCAGAAGTACCCATGTATACCGCTGTATCACTTCCGTATAAAGAAGACGGTTTGATATTAGCAGTTTCAAGTGCCTGCCAAGTGACCTCTAAAAGTATCCGTTGTTTCGGATCCATTTGCTTTGCTTCGGTGGGCAGAATATTAAAAAAAGAAGTATCAAATCCTTTGATATCAGAAAGAAAAGATCCATAATTACAATAGGATTTGCCTGGAGTATCCGGATTTTCATCAAAAAAATGATTTGCATTCCAACGCTCGGCTGGTATTTCTCTTACCGGATCATGACCTTTATATAAATTATCCCAAAATTCATCTAGATTATCTGAATCAGGAAAACGACCAGCCATGCCAACAATTGCAATGGCCTCAGTTTGCTTCTGCTCCATCTCAATTAGCTTTGATTCAGCTAATTTTAAAGCAGTATATAATTTTTTTGTTAAGTCAATATTGTCCATTGTATTAGATATACTTTTGAATGTCAGCTTTGATTAATCCGAGCAATTCGTCATCATCCATTTCTTTTATTGCGGATTCAATGCTTGTTATTGATCCATTTAACGGCACTAAGGGTTTTGATTTGCTATCATTTAAATAGAAGCTATCATTTATATATTGACTGAGTAATTCAATGGTAGAATAATTAAAAATCATGTTGGTTGTAATATCCTGCCTAAATTGTTGTTGCAATTTTTCAACAAACCGGACAATAAGAATGGAATCCATTCCCATCTCATTGAAACTTTTTCGAACCCCTATACTTTTGGTATCGTCAATTAATAATATCACGCTTAATTGTTCCAGTATTATCTCTTGTATTTTTTGAACACGATCTATAGGTAAAAGATTCTGCAGATTATCAATCAACACCAGTGATGGTTCAAGTACGTCTGATTTCTTATTATGAATAGATTGACGCATTGCATCCCAAAAAGAAGATGCCCTATTTAATTCCATAACTGCTATAAAACGCGACTTATCAAGTTTTACATAAACTTCATGACTATACTGTGGATGCAGGAGCTGCCCGTAGTGTGCCGCTACCGATTCGGGCCGATGGACTATGATTCCACCCTGCCTCAATAATTCTGTGCTATTTTCATCCTGCTTCATCATATTACTATCTGCCCAGGGGCCCCAGCTGATAGATTTTGCAGGTATTCCTTTTGTGCGTAGCTGAAGAATATAGGAATCCATATAGGCATTTACAGCCGTATAATGAGATAGCATAGAAGACCCCCAAACGGATGCTATTGAAGAATAGACCACGAAAAAGTCAAGCGATTTCAATGATAAATGCTTAGATAAATTGCGTAATCCCCTCACTTTAGTGGATGCAGCCCTATCAATATCATTAAAAGTTTGATCCTTGAACCATTGACTGTGAGATATACCTGCCGCATGTATAACCCCATTTAACACTAACCCTTCATCATTAAGCCAGTTATTTAATGCCAACACTGAATTTTCATCACTTACATCAACTTGTTTATTGATGATTTTAGCATCCTCCTGTACATCAATTACCAAAGTACGACAGGCCAAAATTATTTTGCAGGCACCTTCTTTTATCAACCATTGGGTAATGTGTTGACCTAAACTCCCATTCCCTCCTGTAATTAAATACACTCCTTGTTTTTCTATTTTTACAGATAATCTTTCTTCTTGTAAAGGGATAGAATTCAATATCTCATAAAAAATCTGATCCCCTCTTACCGATAAATTAGGGTGTTTTTGTTGTTGTAACCAAGCGGATATATTTAGCTTATTCAGCTCTTCAACAGAGGTAATCGCAGAAATATCAAGTGACAACGTAAACATCCCAGGAATTTCAAGTCCTATTGATTTAGCCCAGGCTCTTAAACTATATTGCAATGTTTGAGACCCAATTTTGTCGATATTATTTACCTGCGTAGCCTCTTGACTTAATAAAATGAATGATCCTATTGAAGACTGAAATGAAGATAGAGTATGTAAAAAAGACAATCCATTTTCAAAAGCAGTGCGAAATAAATTATCAAATTGTGATTCATCTGATTTATCCTGCAAATCAGTAATATCGTAAATGACATTAATCAAATTACTATCGTTTTCTTGAATTACACTTTCGAGAAAATCAATCAGATCTGATTTCGTATTAATGTGGGGATACTGATTTCCCACAACCACTTTTTGCCAATAAACAGGAATTACTATTAATCCATCTTGGTTCTGCAAGGATGATAATAAAGCTGATGATGATGGGTTTATATATACATATTTTGATTTTGAAGATAATAAAGGAAGCTCATTCATTTTGATGGAGTCTATTTGTTTCCATTCAAGCTGATATTGATTTGAATTATGTATTGGTTGAGGTAAGGGTCCAATCCAATGGGTTGATGATTTAAATGGAAAGTGTGGCAGACTTATTTTTCTCCATTTTTTTATACTCATTAGGTTTATTAAAGGTGATGAAATTGGAACCGCCTTGTCTAAAGCAAGTATAATTGCTTTTATGGACGAACCTTTGACTGAAAAAGCATACTTGTAAGCATTTCTACCGAGGGCAGCTGTATAGCAGATATCTTTTAAGTTGTTGAATGTGGTCAATAAGTATTCTCTGTAAACTTTCCTTAATTCTTCTAATGCTTCAAGATCGGGTGCAGAAACAGTTAGCGTATAATTTTCTTCTGTATCAATGACACCAATATTTTTCTTATCGTATTCTTGAAGGATACAATGAGCGATGGTACCCGTAAATCCGAATGAGCTAACCCCCGCTGTTAATGTTTTAGAAGAAAGTGAATAATCGTAAATATCTTGAATGATCTCTACCGGGAGTAAATCCCATGAAATATGTTTATTAGGTTTTGTATAATTCAGGTGCTTTGGTAATTTTCTATAATATAAACTCAGACATGTTTTTATGATACCTGCCAATCCGGCTGCAGCCTCCAGATGACCTAAATTTGTTTTAACGGAACTAAGTCGAATTTTTTCAGTAGAACTTCGTTCAGCAAAAGCTAGCTTAATACCCTCCATTTCAACAGGGTCACCTAGAGATGTACCTGTTCCGTGAGCTTCTATAAAATCAATATCGCTTGCTTTTATTCCCGCCACTTTCAGAGCTTGCTGAATAACAGAAGCTTGTGCTTCAGGATTCGGCACAGTTAAACCTCCACTTGCACCGTCTTGTGCAATCGCTGATCCTTTGATACAAGCATAAATTCGATCACCGTCTCTTTCAGCATCACTTAACTTTTTAATGACAATTGCTAGGCAACCTTCAGAACGAACATATCCGTTGGCAGAATCATCAAAGGTTTTACACTGTCCATCTGGAGATAACATACCAGCTTGCGTCAAACTTTCTTGCAATTGTACTGAGAGCAGTAAATTAACTCCACCAACTAAAGCAAGATTACATTCATTCTGCCTCAAACTATGACAAGCCTGATGCAATGCTACTAATGATGAAGAACAAGCAGTATCTATGCTCATAGATGGTCCATTACACCCGAAGTAATAAGAAAGGCGACCGCTTGCACCGCTTAAAGAATTTCCACTCCCTAAATAAGGGCTTGCAGCAGATTGTTGAGTATGCTGCAGAATATGCATCGTGTAATCTATAGCACCAATTCCCACAAACATGCCTGTGGAAGAACCCTTCAAAGTATGAGATGCTATACCTGCATCTTCAAAAGCCTTATAAGCAACCATTAACATGTGCCGCTGCTGGGGATCCATGTATTGAGCCTCTATAGGAGATATATGAAAAAAATCATGATCAAAACCAGCTATATCTTCTAATAAACCTGCATGAGGCATTGCATTTTTGAAAGAATTATCGTCAGATATTCCATTCCAGCGATTACTCAAACCATACTTAGTTATAAGATTACTACCTTCTAATAAAGCATCCCATAAACCAACAGCCGATTTAATATTACCAGGTAAATTACAAGAGATTCCAATAACCGCTATGGGCTCATTTACCACTGCATGAGAGGAAAGATTCTCCATACGATTTTGAAGGTCCTTGATAACGAGGTAAGCTTTTTGAAGAGGTGTTAAATCTGGTTTCTCAAGAGACATGGCTAAGCATTATGGTAATATCAAATTAATTAAATTTTATATTTTGGGTATTAAAATGATTTAAAGGCATAACGAATACCTAAATTAGCATTAGCATAAAAACTGTTTAATGAATCTAAAATGTTAACCTTAATGGTTAAAATTGCAGATCAGATTAGTAAAAGATTGATTTTCCAAATTAAAAAAATGCCCTCCTGCCATTTTCTCAAAATGGCACTTTTCTGTGGTTTCCTGTTGCCACCCTTGTATAGAGCTAGACTTTATTCCAAGGTCTTCTGTTCCATTTATCAGTACAAAAGGAACATTAAGCTGACTTCTCACCTTATATTGGTAATTTTCAATTAAGGCTAAATCGTGACGGATAATTGGCAAATAAAAAGACATAAAAGATTCATTATCTGCAAGATCATTGGGAATACCTCCAAGATTTTTTAAATATTCTATAAGCTGTTCGTCATCCATCGTATGTTTTAAAATAGAATCAGAAACATGGGAAGGAGCGCTTTTGCCTGACAAAAATGACATAATAGGAAGAGTCATATTATCAGATTGCATAGCCCGCATACATTCAAAAGCAACTAGAGCACCAAAGCTATGTCCCATGAAAAAAAAGTCCTCACCATCCTGCTTTGATAAAAAAAAGGACAAACAATCCTCTACCAATTCATCAATGGTCTTTGCAAATTTGTCATTGTAACGCCTTCCTCTTCCCGGATAGCAAAATGTAAAACAATCAAAAAAAGGTGACAATGACTTCTCGATGGAAGAATATGAAAAATCACTACCTCCTGCATGAGGAAAAATAAAAAGCTTCATTCTAACCCGAATATCAATGCAATAAACTTCTATTTATTAGGCTTTATTTTAATTGGCTTAAATATATTCAACATGATCAAGATTAAAACAGGAGAAAAAATAAGGGCCAATAAAAATGAGCCATAAAATCCTGTTCGCCTATAAGAACCAATAATCCCGCAAATTAAACTAAAGATTACCCAGCTAGCTATGAATATTGGATCAAAAAAAATCGATGGCATAATATAATTTCTTATTATTCTACAGTATCTGATTCAGTTTTTTTCGTGAAAGGTTTTTTAACAGTATCCTTTACGCTTTTTACTACATCTTTACCTTTATCTAATTCTTCTTTGAAATAGCTCTTGGCATCAGATGCTTTAAAATTTAATAAGTTTCCACCCATTTCAAAGTGACGTGAAAATACTTTTCCTACTGCATAGGTTGTTGAACCTCCAATAGCGCTATAAGTAACGGCACCAACAATACTACCTACTAATGGAATTGCCTTTACAAAACTACCCAAGGTACCTGTTGCTAATGATTGTGCACCAACTCCACTCAATAAAGAAACCAAAACGGTTTTACCTAATTCATGAGAAAATTGAACTTGATACTCAGCAGCCAATTTACTGATCATTGAAATTTGCGTTGCAGTAACGCCAGCCATATCAACAATAGGAATTGGAACAGCTCCAAATCCCATAGCAATGAGTACATGGTTCTTAATGATTGTTTCGGTTTTTTTAACCTCAGCACTTGTTAAAACATGGTTTTTTGTTTCCATAATAATTAAGTTTAAGTTTTATTTCTTGTTGTCATTGTTTAAAAGTATAGGTAAATCCTTAGAAGAATTTCCCATCATTATTATTTTAGAATTAGGAGATTTTGCTAACTTTTCAGTAACATCCAATGCCTTCCATTGTAATGGAGATATATTTGAGATAAGCTGAAATTGTTTTATACCTTCTGCTTCTATCGTTTTTCTTTTACGTTCTTTTTCCTCTACTTGTAGTTTAAAATCATACTGATAGACAACTTCTTGCTCTTTAAACCTTGCTTCAATTGCATTTGATATCGTATCTGGCAGGTTAATTTCACTAATGTAGAAATCCTTCATATCAATATGCATGGTTCTTAATTCCTTTTTTAATTCAATAATTGCCAATTTTTCTATTACCCCTTTATCTATCAAAAAAATATCTTCAGGTGTTAAATCTGCAATAAACTTCCTTGTCGCAGATTCCGTTGCTGGTATTACAGCTGAAGAAACATAATCAGGACCAAAATTTTGATGTAAAAGTTGTATTTCATTTTTCAGGGGCTTAAATAAAACATAATACTTAATATCAATTTTTAATCCATTATGACTCAGAACTGTTTGATCTCCTTTTATGATTTCCGTTCGGAGATCATAAATAAACATTTCATTCAAGGGACTTATTATTTTTAATCCCTCATTATAAAGACCTGGTTGAGTACCATCAATCAGATCATATAATACCCCAATTTGTCCTGATTTTATTTTAATAAAAATCTTACTACTAAACAGCACAAGCACAAATAGAATTATTAAAACAATTATGGATATATTCCTTAAATAAGATATTGTTTTTTGCTTTTTAAATAATTTGTTAATTACCATGCTATCGAAAAAAGTATTTAGCTTTATTTTAAATCTTATCTAAAATCTTAAATTTACCCCTAAACCATACGTAATAAAGCTTTGTATTTTAGGTGACCCTGCTGAAACACCTGAAGGTACGCCAGATATATTAGTAGAGACCAGAGAAAGTGAATTTTGTTTATTATTGTATAAAAGTGAATAATCTGCGTTAAAAGATAACCACTTAGTAAAGTTAAAGCGAAACATACCATTTGAAGTCCAAATCATTTTATTACTATCATAATTGTGGAAGTAAGAGGATAAGACTTTTACGAA
>JBILPO010000045.1:0-9563 GCA_044373805.1 Pelobium sp. | reverse complement strand
GCCGCATCTGTGACATCATTAATTGTAGGTGTATTTAGAATGGTAGGAAACTTTGGTGTTTTAATAGCTCCTAAATAAGAAAATTTAGAATTTTTAGCCTCATTTGATGCATTGGCTCTTACTTGTACCTGATATAGTTGAAAATATTTTAAATTCTCAAAAATCACATAATTGGTGTCTAAGGTAAGAGAAACATCTACGGTCTTAAAAGTATCTCTACTAAGTTCAACGGTATATGAGGCCGCGTCTTTTACCGCTTGCCATTTAGCTTCAATATAATTACTTGGTGAAACCAAGCCTTCTTTAGTACTTACTGGTCTAAAAAGACGTAATGCATCTGGTAAAACTTCTTCTTTCTTACAAGCAGTTAGCAGTAAAGTTGTTAGTAAAAATAATCCTATTATATTTTTCATGATCACTTTTTTTGATCTATAGTTTTTTAATTGATTAGTATCCATAGCCATCATTTTTTAATGAGCCTAAACTGCTTGTAATGATGCTACTGTGGATAGGCAAAATATACCTTACAGGAGCAACTCCCGAATTATCAGAATACCCTCTCCAGGTTCTAATACTAAAATCTGATGGCCCACTTGTGACTGTATTATACAAGCCTCTTAACCAAGTTGATCTGATATATCCATTTGGATTATCGCCTTTTGCAGGAACATCTTTAATGGGTGGTGCCACCGCAACTTTAGTGTATTTATTAAGGAATGTGATTGATTTATCAGCATTTACTTTATAATACATATAATCTGGAAGGTTAGAAAAACCGCCTGTTCCAGCGTTGGCATCTAAACCCATCTGATCAAGTTTGGTTCTAACCTTAGCTACTTTATCACCAAATAAATTCCATCTGGCTAAATCATATTTTCTTAAACATTCGCCACCAAACTCCCATGCTCTTTCATCTACAATGGCGCTAAAGAAATTAGGTTTACTTGCAGCTGCAGTAGTTAAGTATGCATCTACTTTAGTTGGCCAAGTTGACTCAGGAAAAGCTCTTTGTCTCACCTTTTTCAAAGCTTCTACAGCTGTTGCATTTGGACCGTTTAATTCATTTTCAGATTCTGCAAGCATTAATAATACGTCAGAATATCTCATCATTGGCCAGTTAATTCCAGTTCCCTTTGCAGAAGCAGAACCCAGTGCTGTTGGTACGCGTAAGCGATTCCATTTATTTGGGGCAATAGCAGTAATACCCGTTGGTTGCTGAATTAAATCTTTATCATAATATATAATAGAACATGTTGCAGGCAAACGAGTATCTAATGTATCAAATGAATGATAATAGGTTACAGGGAAACTTAAATAGTTACTTCCTGCGCCATAAGGATGTGTTCCGCCATCAACTCTAACACCATTACACCATGCTACATCACCAAAACCAGGTTGAAAAGCAATTTCAAAAAGAACATCATCATTTTTTGCAACAATATATTTATTCTGATTTTCAAATACTTGGGCAAAATTAGGGTTTAAAGTATGAGGCTTAAGCGTTACTAATTTTTTGGTATAAGTATTGGCTATCTCATAATACTTTAAATAATCATCTTTTCTACGCATTTGCATATCAGGGTACAACCAATAACCACCTCGCATTAGAGATAGACGAGCAATCATACCCATCACAAATTCTCTGTTAATTCTTTCAACGCCATAATTTAATTGATCAGCCCATTGCATTTGTGGCTCAATTTCAATTAAATCATTAATTAAAAAAGTTAGAATGGTATCTCTACCCGTTTTAGGTAAATAGAAATTATCTCCGGCTCTGGTTGGTTTATTATTAAAAGGAACATCACCCCAGTGATTGATTAATAAATAATACCATATCGCCCTTAAAGTTTTTGTTTCTCCTAATAATTGCTTTATATCTGGATTGGCTGCCAAAGCTGATTGCTGCAATCCTTCTTCGCATAAGTTTGCTCTATTAATTGCACTGTATGCATTATTCCAAACGGTTCTTAAATCCCCATTTGCATCTGAGGCCTCAAAAGACCAAATATCTCTTCTACTATTATCTGGAGCAGATCCAACACCTCCAATTTCAATATCAGAATTCCCCGTAAAATTATTAGAGACCCTAGAGGTAAAAGCATCTTGATTAAATAGTGCATAGATGCTATAAACAGCTTTATTTGCATCAGTTGTTGAACTAAATATGTAATCTTGAGTAAAAGAAGATGGCGAATCTGTTTCAAGAAATTTCTTGCAAGAAGCCACTGTTAAAGCAATTGTGGTTAACGCTAAAACAAATGTTATATATTTTTTCATGATATTTTTTTTACTTGTTTTCAAAATTTTTGTTAAAAATTTACGCTTAGACCTAATGTAAAAGTTCTACTTTTTGGATAAGCAGAGTAATCTACACCTGGTGTTAAAGCCGCATAAGAACCATTTCTTGTAGCGCTTACTTCTGGATCGTAACCTGAATAATTAGTTAAAATGAAGGCATTATAAACTGTTCCATATAGCCTCAATGAAGACATTCCAAATTTAGAAGTTACTGTCTTTGGTATGGTGTAACCTAAAGTAACGAAGGTTAATCTTAAAAATGAACCATCTTCAACCGCCGACGAAGAAAACAGTGGAGAAGCATTACCGCTAGAGAAAGGAGAGTGAATATTAGCTCCTTTGTTTAATTCTCCTAAAGCTGCTAAATCTGTCACTAATGCGCCATTTGCGTCGATATATTTAAATCTACTATCATAATTCACTGTATTCAAGAGGTTTCCATAAGTTGTTCTGTAATACATATTGAAAGCAATTTTTCCTGTATTATAAATATCGTTACCATAAACCCAGTTAAAGAAAGTAGATACATCAAACCCTTTATATGAAGCATTTAATCCAAAACCGCCACTGTGTTTAGGCACTGCGCTTCCTATAATTTGTCTGTCTTTATCCGCTGTAATTAATCCATCACCATCTAAATCTTTCAATTTTAAGGTTCCTGGCCTTATTCCTATAGTACCACCAAGTAAAGCTCCTGAAGTAGGTACTCCTGGCTTTAAAACATAAGAACGTGTACTTGCATTATAAGACGAGAAATCATCTGCTGAATAAAAACCATCACTCACGTAGCCATACATTAAACCAATGGTTTGGCCTACAATTAACCTGTAATCATCTTGAGTTTTTAAATCAGTACCTGCCCAGTTAGAGCTAAAAGCTCTGATGTTATTCCCATCTAATTTGTCGATTTTTGGAGTATTCCTTCCAATATTGAAAGAAGCAGATAATCTTACCCCTTTTTTATCAAGGATAATTCCATTTAAAGAAAGCTCTACTCCTCTGTTAGAAGTTTGCCCAATATTAATTAATTGACTGGTAAAACCTGTTTGTGCAGGAATATCATTATCTACCAATAAGTCTTTTGTAGTGTTCCAGTAATAATCAAAAGTTCCTGTTAACTTATTTTGAAAAAACCCAAAGTCTAGACCCGCACCCCTAGTTAAAGTGGTTTCCCATCTTAAATTTGGGTTTGGCAGCGAAGAATTGACTGTTACATAGTAAGGTTGAGAAATGTCTCCTGAGCCGTAAGACCTGGTACTAGAAGGCCCAAAAAGGAATCTCCAAGAATCATTAGCAATACGATTGTTACCAGCTTCCCCATAGCTTAATCTTAATTTTAACTCAGATAATGTTTTGAATTTTTGAAGAAAGCTTTCTTCAGACACTCTCCATGCAAAAGAAGCCGCCGGGAAAATTCCTAATCTTTTACCTGGTGCAAATTTACTTGACCAATCTGCTCTGGTTGTTAAAGCAAGTAAATATTTCCCTTTGTATGAATAATTTGCTCTTCCAAATCCTGATATGATGTTTTCACCCCTAAATTCAGTGGTTGATGATCTATCTGGTGTACCTAAACCCATGTTAGCAAAAAGTACTTCTGGAGATAAGTTCACATCAAAAGATTTCGCTCTGTTGAAAGCCTGTGTTCCACGACCAGAAAGTAATTCTTGACCTAATAAGAAGGTAAAATCATGGTCTTTTCCTTTTTTAAATTTATAGTTTAAGGTGTTTGTAAAACGATAAGTTTGGCCTTGTGAGTTAGTTAATTCTCCTAAAGGCAAATTTCCGCCAACGTTTCTAGACTCTCCGGTTAAAGGACCAAAAAATCTTTTATTTTGTTGCATTTTAAGAGTAGTAGAAATCTCACTTCTAAAAGTTAATGGTTTAATTATCTTCCATGATAATGCCCCATTTAAGCTCAAATCTTTATCTGTTCTCTTTCTGTAATCTTGGGAGGCTAATGCTGTTGGGCTAATTAAACTTTTCAAGAATTGATCGTAATCATCGTCATCACTAGCTGGGTCTATTAAAATTTGATCAGCAATTCCATTCACGGGTCTTGTGGTGATTCCATCAGAAATTCTTAAACTTGATCCGCCCGAAGTACCTGCACCGTCAACTATATTATTTGAGTATCTAGCCGCAAGATCTAAATTTAGGTTTTTTGAAATCTCATGATTCAATTTAAAGTTCAGGTAAAATCTGTTCACTCCAGAACCTTGCAGCAAACCTTCGTCTTTATTATAAGTTGTATTAAAACTGAGCTTAGTTTTGTCTGTACCTCCGCTAATACTTAGATTTTGTTGCTGGCTTACGGTAGAACGTCCAAATAATTCATCTTGCCAATTAGTTCCTCTTTGACTTTTATAAAGTTCTAAATCCTCATAAACCCCAAAATACTTAGTGAAATTTGTTAATTCTGAAGAAGTTGCGCCTCTTAAAGTAGCATATTCATACTGCGCTAATACGTACTCATAAGGAGATAAAACATCCAGCTCTCTTGGGAAATTTTTAGATTGAGCATAAGCATTATAAGAAATAGTAGTTTTACCGGCTTTAGGACTTTTTGTGGTAACAATAACCACCCCATTTGCCCCTCTTGCGCCGTAAATTGCAGTAGAAGACGCATCTTTAAGTACATCAATACTTTCAATATCTGTTGTTGCAATGTTGCTGATATTATCTACAATAAAACCATCTACAATATATAGAGGGGAGTTATCTTGAGTTACAGAACCACCACCCCTTACTCGTATTACAATTTCTGCACCTGGTGCACCATCTACTGTTGTAACCTGTACTCCAGGAATTCTACCAGTTAAAGCCTCTGCTATGCTAGTTACCGGTGTTTTTTCTATTTCAGAACCTTTTATGGAACCCACCGAACCGGTTAAATCTCTTCTATTTACTGTTCCATAACCTATTACAACTACCTCGTTTAGATTAGTTAAATCTTGTTTCAAGGTAATTTTTAGGTCTGATTTATCCCCAACGGCTACCTCTTTAGTAATAAAACCTAAATATTTAAGCTGCAAAACAGTGCTTGTAGATGGAACATTTAATTTAAATTTTCCATTAACATCTGTTTGTGTACCTACCGTTGAACCTTTAATTGAAACCACAACACCAATAAGTGGCTCAGCTGTTTCGGCATCGGTGACAGTCCCGGTGACAGATTTGCTTTGTGCATAACCATAACTGATTGATGAATATACAAGAATCAAGAAGAGGAGTACTTTTCTTATCATAATTAAATGTTTAAAAATTGGTTATTAATTTAACTTATGCCGTTATTATATCAGCTTTCTAACTTGTTCTAATAATTTGTAATTATTTAAGTTGGAGTAATTGCAGTAAATCACAAACTTCAAAAGATTTTATACTCTTTATTAGAAGGTATTTATTAATAATTACTTGCTTTCATACAATTGGTTCAAACAATATTAAAGAGTTTAAAAGCAAAAAAAAAGTAAGTTCTAATAAATAACTGTGCAATCGTTGCCGGCAACGATATTAAACAGGAGACGATCCCCAAAAGAATAAAAACGGAATTAATCACCCTAAAAATATTGTTGAAATGACTATAGCTAAATCACAAAAAACTAATACCCATAAATGAAGTAGCTTAACTCCTCCTTTACAAATCTATAATCGTTTATCTTGATTAAACTGAGAGATATTTATCGTAGCAATAGTATTGGCAAGAGAATATAATTATAACCATTGGATTATTTAATATAATCCTTATGCCATGAAGTTTGGATTAAAATAAACTATAATGGCAAAATCAAATGAAAATTCTTACCGTTACTAAAAGATCTTGAGTGTAGTAAAATGGAAAACTTCCCATTTTAGACTAAAAATAAATACGGCATCATTTATTGCGTAAAATGATGCCGTATCCAACAAATAAAGATAGCTCAATTATTTTTGTGCAAATCCATAACCATTTGTAATTAATCCATTTGATTTAGAAATGGTTTCTGAAGAAAATGGAAATAAGTAACGTGGTGGAATACCTGCTGTAGCACTACCATCTGGGTAACCTAAGAAAACATTGGTGGTATATTGATCTATATTACCAGCACTAGAAACAATATCTGCACCCCAATTGGTTTTTACATAACCAGCTGCAACAAGAGCGGCTGCTTCTGTACCTGCAGGGTCGATATAATTAAACAAACCTTGAATAGCTATATTACGTGTTCCGGTTGATAAAGAGAACTGAGACCATAAGTCACAATTACCTCTCCAACTTGGAAATCTTACGGGGTAAGAAGGGTCAGTAGCAGCCACAGTATTCTGAGTGGTCAAAGATTTTGTCATCCCAAATTCGGAAACATTTACTCTTTTTATATAAATGAACTTAGATATTTGATTTCCATTTGGAAATGTGTAATATCCATTAGCTTGTAAACCAGCAACCATTGCTCTTTGTTGATCACGTAAAGCCTGAATTTTTTGAGGCAATTTACCAGTTCTAATTAAATCCCAACGACGGAAACCTTCACCAGCAAATTCTAATTTACGTTCATCTTGGATGGCATCTTTTAAAGCAGTACCGGAAAGTGCAGCAATGTAAGCCGTTACATTTGTAGCTTGATCAGCCGCAAGAAAAGCTCTGGTACGAATTTTAGTTAATTCTGTTTTAGCAGAACCTTCATCACCTAGTTCAGCATAAACTTCAGCAAGCATTAAAATCACATCAGCCATTCTCATTTGAGGCCAATTTACACCAGCTGCTCTTTGTGCAGCAGTGAAAGGCACTCTCATTCGGCTTTCATCCCATTTATTATTGGTTAAACCACCTTTCTCCCTAGAACCCGGCGAAAAAGAAATTAATGTTTCTGAACCAGCACCAGAATTTGAAGTTACAGAGGTGGTTACATCACGACGAATATCTTTAGGATTAAAATCTCCATAATAAAAAGAAGCATACATGCGACTTTGTCCGTAGGCCTTACAAGGGAAAGCATTAGCACCACCTCCACCAGAAGGACGACCAAAAGCGTAAGGACGTTCTGAAAACTGACCTTGCGTTTCTGCCATTTCATACAATGATTCTGGACTTACCTGCAAGTCCATGTTATACTGAAAATTAAGTTGGAAAGGATTATTGAAACCTGCCCCACGAGTATCGACAGTAATTAATTTAGCAGAACCAGAATTGTCTAAACAAGCTTTTAAGTACGTTTTAGCAATTTGATAAAGGTTCAAATAATCATTACGACGAACATATTTTGCATTCCACTTGGTAGTTCCAATTTGCGTAAAGGTAACCGTACCATAATTAAAATCGGTACGACGTAAGCCGTAACCTCCGGCAAATAGAGCCATTTTCCCAATTAAGCCTTGCGCAAAAGTACGAGAGAAACGCTCGGCATTAATGCCTCCTTCACCTAAACGGTACATTAAAGGCTCTACTCTTTTAAGTTCAGAAATCTGAAAATCATAAATTTCATCACGAGAAACTAATTTAGCGCTATCTGTTTGACTAGCCGTGGTAATGGTTTGAGTAAAATGAGGAACATCCCCAAAATAGTTAATCAATTTATCGTAAGAATATGCTCTAAAAACCGCTGCTTCTCCATAAAGTTGCGTCCAATCATTAGCCTTATTAGCCGCAACAGCTTGAATATAATCAGGCTTTTTAGCAATAGCCTCCATAATCAAATTAGATCTGTTGGCAATCTTATATAAATTTGCCCAAGCAGCTACTGAATTAGAATAATTAATAGACATTTCGGAAGCGTATAGCCCTTCGGGTACGTGACGAGCTTGAGAACTATAACTCTCTGGATGACATTCAGAATCTGAACCTACTACATCAATGTCATAAAACAGTCCATTATTTGCATTTCTCCAAATTTCATAATTACCTACCATCACTTTATAAGCTTCACTAGGCGTAGAGAATACAAAATCTTGATCGACACTAGAAGGGGATTGAACATCTAGAAAATCTTTCTTGCAAGATTGGCTCAGTAACATGACAGTGCCAATTAATATATAAATAACTTTTTTCATAATTGAACTATTAATTTATGTTTAAAACTCAACATTTAAACCCAATGTAAATGAACGTGAACGCGGATAAGAACCCCAATCAAGTCCAGTAGTTGGGTATTGTGCCCCACCTTGGCCAGTATTTGTATTTACATCTGGATCTAAACCTGGATATTTTGTAAACAACAATGCATTGAAAACAGACCCATAAAGGCGAACTCTGCTCATGCCTAATTTACCTACCATACTTTTTGGGAAATTATACCCTAAAGTAACATTGTTTAACCTTAAATAAGAGCCATCTTGAACGCCTAAAGTAGAGGCTACAGGATTTTCATGGTAAGGTAAAAAGGTAGTTGCATTTGCATTTAATGCTGTTAAAGCTGCTGGATCGGTAATATTAACCAATTGACCAGCCTTTATATCATAAATTTTATAAGAGTTAGAAAGATAATTTAAACGGTTTTTGTACAAACCATCTTCTTTACTCCCATAAAATGCACTTAGATAATTCGCATTATAAATTTGGTTGCCAGAGCTCCAGTTGAAATCTAATCTGAAATCGATGCTTTTATAATTACCGCCGATATTGAAACCACCAGTATGTTTAGCATTCATATTACCAATAATAGCAACATCAGATTCATTCACTACCCCATCGCCATTTAAATCTTTGTATTTAATTACCCCTGGGTAAGCAGTTTGAGTACCTGGCTTATTTGGCACAGTACCATATACAGTACCAATAATACCAGAAGCAATATCGGGAACACCAGGTTTTAAAGTATATACCTTTGTAGAGGCATTGTAGTTGAAATCATTTACAGTATACCAACCTTCATAAGTATAACCACGAACTTGCCCAACAGGTAAACCAACTTGTAGCACATAATCTCCGGTGCTAGGTTGAGTCATTGAAGAACCCCATTGGCTTCTGTAAAGGCCATTTACACCGGGTGCAAGCTCATCAATTTTACCTCTATTGAAATTGATATTTGCACCTACTGTTAAACTGAAATCTTTCTTGCTAATCAAATCACTACCCATAGAAATCTCTAACCCTTTATTACTGGTGCTACCAATATTTTGATAAGTCGCAGAGAATCCACTGATTGCAGAAACTGGAGTTAACATTAATAAATCTTTAGTGGTGTTTTTATATAAATCTACCGATCCAAATATTTTATTTTTGAATAAACCATAGTCGAAACCAAGGTTACGGGTGACAGTAGTTTCCCATTTCAAGTTTGGATTTG
>JBILPO010000415.1:0-2716 GCA_044373805.1 Pelobium sp. | reverse complement strand
ATGGCTAAGTCTGGTGATTTATACCGTTCTAAAGATGGTTTCTCTAAGTTTGAGAAGGGGTCAAACCCATTTTTAGAAATTCAAAACCCATCAAGAATAAGACATGTTGCTTTGCTCCTGAAAAATAACACTTTATACGCTTTTTATTCTAGAGTAGGAGATTTAGAAGAGCACATACAGTACTCAAAAATTGATATTCATAATGATTGGAATACTTGGAAAGCTTCTCAACCATTTTCTCTTCTTAAGCCTCAATTTGATTACGAAGGGGTAAATCAACCTATTGCTATTTCAGCATCTGGAGCATCAAAAACACCTGTGAGAGAATTAAGAGACCCCGCTATTTTTGAAGAGAATGGAAAAATTTATCTGTTATACTCCGTTGCAGGAGAATTTGGAATTGGAATTTCAGAGTTGACATTTAATCCCACAAAAATTAAATAATCAATATTTAAAGTGTTTTTTAATGGTGAGTATAGCCAACCAACCTTATGATATTAAAGAGTATCTGAATTAATGAATAATTCTTTAATAATTGATGTCTAATATCTCCCAATAGGTTAGGGCTATAAGTGCATAGAGTAGAATAATTAGATGTGTTTTTTTTAGAAAGAAAAAGATAAAAAAAGAGATATCAAGTTAAAAAAGAGTAAGATTAGAACAAATAATTCATACCCCCTTTCATACCCCTGATAATAAAAAAACCTGTAAATTATTGATTTACAGGTTTTTAAAATTTAAAAAGTGGACCCGGAGGGATTCGAACCCTCGTCCAAACATGGGACCAGATGTGCTTTCTACATGCATATTTTGTGATTGGTTTTAGTGAGTAACTTGGCCACAAACAGCCTGATTAATCCTTAGTTTTTTTAGTTTTCGAGAAGAGTCCAAAACTTACTCTTCCTTATTCCAGCATTTCTGTGCTTCCTGATCGGCTGCCGCCAGACTTGGCTTCCGGGAAACATCTCGCTTACACTTCTAAAGTGTAACAAAGGCCATCTTAACTCGGTTAAGATTAAGCAGCAAGAGCGTAGTTATTTTCGCCTTTTGTGTTTTGAGAATCAATATTTAAGCGCTGAACCCTCATTGCGCTGCATGCTTACCCACTTATCATCCATCCTGTCTATTCCGGTCGAGCCCGTTATTTAGACTTCAAAGTTAAGAGTTTAAAGTTAAGAGTTTAAACTTTTTACCTTTTTACTTTCTACTTTACCTTTTATTTTCAACTCTGCCCGGATAAATTGCTAATGCATGTTCTAAACAAATCATCGCTTTTTGCAAATCATCAATATTTAATACATAAGCCATTCTTACTTGGTTTTGACCAGCACCTTTTGTGGCATAAAAACCCGTTGCAGGAGCCATCATTACGGTTTGATTTTCAAAAGAGAAATCTTCTAAAATCCACTGGCAAAATTTATCGGCATTATCTATAGGTAAACTGGCTACCACATAAAACGCACCACCTGGGTTGGGGCAAAAAACACCTTCCATTTTATTTAAGGCACTTACCAAAATATTTCTGCGGAGGGTATATTCTTTATTTACTTTTTCAAAATACTCGTCAGGCGTATCTACAGCAGCTTCTCCTGCTATTTGTTCTACCAAGCCGGCACTTAAACGGGCTTGTGCGAATTTTAAAGCGGTGCTTAAAACCTTTTTATTTTTGGTAATTAAACAACCTAAGCGAGCTCCGCAAGCACTATATCTTTTAGAAACGGTATCCATCACTATCACATGCTCTTCTAAATCTGCTAAGTGCATAGGCGAGATAAAGCTTTCCCCATCATAACAAAACTCACGATAAGCTTCATCAGAAAATAGGTACAAATCGTATTTAAGAGCCAAGATTTTTAAATCTTCTAATTCTTTGCGGCTATATAAATAACCTGTTGGGTTATTTGGGTTGCAAATAATAATAGCCTTTGTTTTTTGGGTAATCAGTTTCTCAAATTCGGCAATAGAAGGTAAAGCAAAACCATTTTCTATGTAAGACATAATTGGTTTTACCACCACATCATTTTGACAGGCAAAGCCATTATAATTGGCATAAAAAGGTTCTGGAATAATGACCTCATCACCAGGGTCTAAGCAAGTCATTAGCGCAATAGTGATGGCTTCAGATCCTCCGGTGGTTACTATAATTTCTTCTGGCTTAATGCCGTAATTAAGTTTATTATAGTAAGAAGCAAGTTTGGTGCGGTAGTTTAAAGTTCCTTCAGAGGCGGTATAAGCCCAAACTTTAAAATCAATGTTTTTAATGGCATTCAACATTCCTTCTGGAGTCTCAATATCTGGTTGCCCAATATTAAGATGAAAAACTTTTTTACCTTCTTTTTTTGCTTGATCTGCAAATGGGGCAAGCTTCCTAATAGGAGAGGCCGGCATCTGTATTCCTTTGTTTGAAATCTTTGGCATAACCACAATGATAAGGCTTCTCTAATTAACTTTTGCCCTTATTTCTCAATATAACAAATATGTGGCAAAAGCTTAGTGATAAACAAACTCACCGTATTCACTTGTAATGCTTACTTGTTTTTGTGCGGCACTTTCTACTCTACCTACAATTTGTGCGTCAATTCCAAAAGATTTTGAAATTTCTATAATGTCCTCAGCAAATTCTGGTGCAATGTAAATTTCCATACGGTGCCCCATATTAAATACTTTATACATTTCTTTCCAGTCTGTGCCAGATTGCTCTTGTATCAATTTAAAT
>JBILPO010000414.1:0-2724 GCA_044373805.1 Pelobium sp. | reverse complement strand
AATCTTCTGAGTTTTCTGTTACAATATCTGCTTTAGGCTACCTCCCTATTAAAAAAAGATACTTTTTTGACCCTAATTCTAAAAAAGAAGTATTAGAGCCTATCATCTTAAAAAACGATAGCAAAATGCTGAACGAAGTAGTAGTTAACGGAACCCCTGATGTAACTATTAAAGAAGATACTACAGAATATAGAGCAGGAGCATACAAGCTAAGAGAAAATGCTTTAGCAGAAGATTTATTGAAAAAATTACCCGGAATGGAAGTAGACAGAGAGGGAAACGTAACCACACAAGGTAAAGCTGTAACCAGGGTGAGAATTAACGGTAAAGATTATTTTGGTGGAGACATTAAAACTGCCACTCAAAACTTACCTGCAGACGTGATTGAAAAAGTTCAAATTGTAGATGATTACGGCGACCAAGCAAATATTACTGGGGTAAGAGATGGCGAGCCAGACAAGGTTTTGAACTTTACCATCAGAAAAGACAAAAACAAAGGATACTTAGTTAGAGGAACCGTTGGCGGAGGTAATTTAGATAGATACCAAGGTTCTGTTTTTGCACAAACTTTTGATAATAGTCAACAAATTGCATTATTAGCAAACTTCAATAACACTAACGCAAACATTTTTAGTTTAACTAGCGGCGGTAGCGGAAGAGGTGGCAGAGGCGGTGGTTTTCAGCAAGGCGGTAATGACGGTTTAACTGGAGTTAACTCGGTAGGTTTTAATTACCGAGATGAATGGAGTAAAAAAGTTACGGCTTACGGTAGTTACAGTTTTTTTGATAGAAACAATAATACAACCAGTAGTAGATTAATAGAAAATTTAACTTCAAATGGCTCTGTTGTCAATGATAACTTTACAAATGCAAACACGGGTAATACTAGCCACAGAATTAACTTTAATATTGAATATAAAATAGATTCTTTAAACTATTTAAAGGTAACTCCAAGCGTGTCTTTTAGTAATAATGACGGACTTTCATTAAATAATTTTAGCACAACTTCTACTCAAAGCGGACAAATTGGTTTAAAGTCTAACTTAAATGATGCATTTACCCCAAATTATGGCGCCGAAATTTTATACAACCATAGGTTTGGTGCCGCAGCCAGAAACCTATCATTAAATGCTACATTTAACTCTTCTTCTAACAATCAAGATCAAGAAGCAATAAATGATTTTGCTGAGAATAGTGTAGATAAATACTTAAGACAATTAATTAATATTGATAACAATCAAGACAATGTTAATTTAAGAGTATCCTATACCGAGCCTATTGCCAAAACAAACAACATAGAATTTAATTATGCTTATGGTTTTGCCAGAACAGACAATAATAGAAATGTTCTAGAATCATTAGTTGAGGGTGATAATCCAACTTTTGCACCCATCCAAAGCAATGCCTACGTTTTTGATTACATTACCAATAGATTTGGAGCCAATTATCGTGTAAACAAAAAAAACTATAACTATTCTGTTGGTTTTGCGGTGCAACCTGCCACCTTAACGGGCGCAACATCAGGTCCAAGAAACTTTATTAATATTTTTCCTGCGGTAAGGTATGCTTACAAATTCTCTAGAACAATGGAGTTAAACATAACCTACGCTGGAAATACTAACCAACCAAGTTTTGATCAATTACAGCCAGTTACTGATAGATCTAACGTTCAAACTATCATCACAGGTAATCCAGAATTAAATCCAGAATTTACCAATAGATTAAACATCAGATTCAATAATTTTGATATGGCTTCTGGGAATACCCTGTTTACTAATATTTCTTACAGTTTTACCGGAGATAAAATCACTACCAATACTATTAATAATCCAGAGGCTAGTAATACAGCAGTTTTACAAGAAAATAGATATGTAAATACTGATGGATATTATACTTTAAGTGGTTTTTATGCTTTTTCTAAACCATTTGCAGAAAAGAAATACGTTGTTGGATTAAGAGGTATTGCCAATTATTCAAACAACATATCATTTATAGATGATGTTCAAAATACAGGTAAAAACTTAGTATTAAGTCAAAGGTTAAGTTTACAAATTACACCTCAACCTTGGTTAGAAATCACTCCAGCAGGTAATTATCTTTACAACACAAATGAAAACACTATCAATAAGCGCTTAAACACTAAAATTAATACGGTTAGTTTAAGCTTAGATAGTAAAATTTATTTCTTAAAAACATGGATTTGGGGTACAACTACAGATAAAACAATTAACAATGGTTTTACCGGAGGAATAAATGCAAATCCATTAATTTTAAATACCTACCTAGAAAAGCAATTATTTAAAGGCAAAAAAGGAAGTTTAAAATTACAGGCGTTTGATTTGTTAAACGAAAGTACTAGCATTTCTAGAATTGTAACTGGTAACGCCATTACAGATTCTCAAAGTAATAGATTAGCAAGATATTTTATGTTAAGCTTTAGCTTAAACATCTCTAAATTTGCCGGAAACGCTAAAGCTGCGCCAGATTCTGGATTTGACGGAGAAAGAAGATATAGAATGGGCGGCGGAAACTAAGCCCTTATTGAATTATTTAAAAAAGCGCTTTGGTTTAATAAATCAAGGCGCTTTTTTTATGAGATTAATTTCTGGTTTTCTGATACTTGTTGAATGATTTAAAAATTTGTTGAGGGCGTTTATACACGCTATCCATTACAATCTTTTGCTCCAAAAAGCAAAAGGATTTTCACTGCTATCGTTAACGCAA
>JBILPO010000413.1:0-2728 GCA_044373805.1 Pelobium sp. | reverse complement strand
TTTAATGCCTACGTTGTCCAACTCCTCTTGAATAAATTCTATCAAATCTTTATAAGTTGTAGTGGTGCTTAAAGTAATTTCATCCATGCCCTTTCCATTTGAGAAACCTGCTTCTTTCAACAATTTTCTTGCTTTTGCTGGATCATAACTATAACCTTTCACCGCTTTACCGTCAAAACCTGGCATTCCTGCAGGGATAAAACCTGATGTTCCCGGTATTCCAATATTGTTTCTTAAGTATTTAACTAATCGTTCTCTGTTAATGGCGTAATTAATAGCTTGTCTTATTTTTTTATATTTAAGTGGCGAATTTTTAACTATTGCTAAATTGCTATCTACTAAAATCCCCAAATATTCAGTATTGAGATAAGGTCCTTTAACTAGCTGAAATTTTCCTTCGTATTTAGTAGTGATTTTTCCACTTTTAGTGAGAATATCATCGCGGTAGCTGCCGTCTATACTGTTAAAAAAATCTAATTTCTTCTTAATAAATTCCATAAAGGCAGTTTGCTTATCAGGAATAAAAGTAGCTTTTATGGCATCTAAGTAAGGTAGTTGAACACCGTAAGCATCTTTTTCAAAATAATTTTCATTCTTCAATAAAACTAAAACTTCTCCTTCTTTCCAGTATTTAAATTTAAACGGACCAGTGCCAATAGGATGATTTCTAAACTCTTTACCATAATGTTCCGCCACTTCAAAAGGAATAACAGAACAATATTGACCAGAAAGCATGGCTAAAAATGGAGGAAATGGCTTGTTCAATTTAATGATTAAGGTAGAATCATTTAGTGCAACAAAAGCTTCTTTACCATTTACTTTATCACTAAAAATCCAAGAACCAGAAGAAGCTGTTTTGGGATCTATAATTCTAGAAAAACTATATTTAAAATCGCCTGCATTTACTTTTCTGCCTTTTTTATTGGGGAACAAAGCATCATCATGAAAATAAACATCGTTTCTTAAATGAAAAATATATTGCTTTCCATCTGCTGATATTTCCCAACTTTTAGCCAAACAAGGTTTTATTTGTAAGCTATCATCAATTTGAACCAAACCATTAAAAATTTGGTTGGTCATCCAAAGTACATTTTGGTTACGAGCAAAAGCGGGATCTAAAGACGTTAAACCTTGATCTAAATTAAGAGTAAACACTTTCTTATCTTCATTTTTTGAGCCCGAATGACAAGCCATCAAAAGCGAAATAGCAACAAACCAAATGATTTTATTTTGGATACCCAATAGGTATTTAGGAAAGCGGAATAAGCTCATTAGACCATTCAAATTTTTATATTTGCCAAAATACTCATAAATGCACAAGAAAAGAATCATTTCCTTATTACCTGCCGCTACAGAAATTATTTGTGCTTTAGGTTTAGAAGACCAATTAGTTGGCCGTTCTCACGAATGTGATTTTCCGGTAAGCATAAAAAACTTACCCATTTGCTCAGATGCAAAATTCCAATCGGGTTCCAATAGTTTAGAAATAGACCAACAAGTAAAAGAAATTTTATCTGACGCTTTATCTATCTACAAAATTGACAAAGCACTCATAGAATCTTTAAAACCAGATATTGTGATCACCCAAGCGCAATGTGAAGTTTGTGCAGTTTCAGAAAAAGAGGTGGAAGAAGCCTTGAGTGATTTACTTAAAAACAACACACAATTAATTTCTTTACAGCCCAATACTTTGACTGATATTTTTAGAGAAATAAAAGAAACTGCCGTAATTTTAGAGGTTGAAGAGACTGGTAATCAACTTATAGAAGACTTACAAGAACGAATTGATTTAGTAAAACATAAGCTTAAATTTTTCCCAAGCAAGCCTAAAGTAGCTTGTATAGAATGGCTTTCGCCGATGATGATAGCAGGCAATTGGATTCCAGAATTGATAGAAATAGCTGGTGGAATACCCATTTTGACCGAAAACGGCAAACATTCTCCCTTTGTAACTTGGGAACAAATTTATGATGAAAACCCAGATGTAATTGTTGTTGCACCTTGCGGTTTTACCATTGACAGAACATTAAGAGAGATTGATTTGTTAATAAACTTACCCGGCTGGCGAGATTTAACAGCCGTAAAAAACAACATGATTTACATTGCCGATGGTAATGCTTATTTTAACCGCAGCGGACCAAGAGTGGTAGATACCATAGAAATGCTGGCTGAGATGATTACTCCTAAATATTTGGTTTTTGGTTATGAAGGGGAAGGCTGGATTAAATTTGAAAGTTAGGCTTGAAAGTTTAAAGCGGGAAGTTTAAAGTAAAAAGTATAATTTAAATTGGGCGTTTTAACACGCTATCCGCTATATTTTTTTGTCACCCCGAGCGGAGAGTCGAAGGACAAAAAAGATGCCGCTTCTATCGTTAACGCACTTATAATATTTCAAAAAATAAATAGATGTTAAAAACAGATCGTTATAAAGCTTTTGTAGATTATTTTTCAACTCATCAACCTGTTGCAGAAACTGAATTACATTATACCAATCCTTTTGAATTATTAATAGCGGTTATTCTATCAGCTCAATGCACTGATAAAAGAATAAATCAAATTACGCCCAAATTATTTGAGCGTTTTCCAACACCAGAAGCATTAGCTGCTTCAACTTCAGATGAGGTTTTTACTTATATACGTTCGGTCAGTTATCCAAACAATAAGGCCAAGCATTTAGTAGGCATGGCTAAAATATTAGTCGATGAATTTAAAGGCATAGTACCCGAAG
>JBILPO010000044.1:0-9619 GCA_044373805.1 Pelobium sp. | reverse complement strand
CAACGATTATACCCAACAAATAGTAAAACATAGCACCTTAGGTTTTGTGAAAGAAAACGCTTTGCTACTCTTTTTGGTCTGCTTTGTAATCAGTGCTTTGGGTGGCTTAATGTATATGATTCCTGCTTTATTTATAGAACCTGTTGCAGGTATAAAACACAATGATATTTTTAAAACGGCCATTACTAGTCGGGGAATAATAGCCATTATCTTCTCTATTGGGCTCATTAGCTTTTATGTTTTTCTTTACAAAGCACCAGAATACATCACCAACTGGGTTTTATTGGTTGATAATCTTAGCTACGCCATAAGCGGATCAGAAGCTTCACAATGGTTTTTATACGGATTCTTATATTGTTTGGTAATGACCGTAATGAGTGTGAGAATGTACGTCAAATACCGAAATAATAATTACCAATTGGTGCGCACCACATCGGTATTATTTTTCCAAATTGCATTTGCTTTTTTAATTCCAAATATCCTTTCTAAGTTGAATTTGCCATCTATGGATTTCAAAAACATGTGGCCTTTAGATTATTCTTTCTTTTTTGATTATAGAATAGATGGCTTAATTTCTCATGGTTTATTAGGCTATTGGATGTTGGGATGGGGCATATTTTTATTTATAGTAGGTGTACCTGTCATGGTTTACTTCTTTGGCAAAAGATGGTATTGCAGTTGGGTTTGTGGTTGTGGTGGCTTAGCCGAAACTTTAGGCGATCCATTTCGTCAGCTTTCAGATAAATCTTTAAAAGCCTGGAAATACGAAAGAGTAATTGTTCATAGCGTTTTAGTATTTGCCGTAGTAATGACAGCCGCCGTTTTGTACACCTATTTTACTGGAAACAGCAAATTATTAGGTATTGATACCGGCAGCATCAGAGAACAATATGGTTTCTTTATCGGCTTTATTTTTGCAGGAGCTATAGGAACAGGATTTTACCCTATCATGGGTAGTAGAGTTTGGTGCAGGTTTGGATGCCCATTAGCCGCTTATTTAGGCATCATGCAAAGGTTTAAATCTAAGTTCAGAATCACTACAAATGGCGCTCAATGCATTTCATGCGGTAACTGCTCCACTTATTGTGAAATGGGAATTGATGTAAGGGCTTACGCTCAAAACGGAGAAAACATCATCAGATCTTCTTGCGTGGGTTGCGGAGTTTGTGCGGCAGTTTGCCCTAGAGGCGTTTTAAAATTAGAGAATTTAGCCGAAGAAGGTAGATTTGAGGCTTATTTAAGGCCCGAAGAAAAATAACTTTCATGTCAGATACAACCACCAACGGGAATGTTTATGTCATCATTCCTGCTTATAACGAAGAAAAATCAATAGCTAAAGTTATTCTTGACGTTCCAAAAAATCTTGTAAAAGAAATTATCGTAGGTAACAATAATTCTAATGACAATACTGCTTTAGAAGCTAAAAATGCTGGAGCAACAGTAGTAGACGCCCCAATATCTGGTTACGGAAATGCTTGTTTAAAAGGAATAGATTATTTAAAAGATAAGGCTATAGCAGATGATATCATTGTTTTTATGGATGGTGATTATTCTGATTATCCCGAAGAAATAGTAAAAATAATTGCTCCCATTCAAAACAATAAAGCTGATTTGGTAATTGGTTCTAGAACATTGGGTATTAAAGAACGTGGTGCAATGACCTTGCCACAAGAATTTGGAAATTGGTTGGCTACCAGATTAATTAAATTATTTTACGGTGTAAAATTCACCGATTTAGGTCCTTTTAGAGCAATTACATGGGGCAATTTGATGACCATTAATATGCAGGATAAAACCTATGGCTGGACAGTGGAAATGCAAATAAAAGCAGCCAAATCGGGCTTAAAATCCGTAGAGATACCCGTAACTTACAGAAAGCGAATCGGCGTTAGCAAAGTATCAGGCACTTTAAAAGGAGTGATTTTAGCTGGATATAAAATTATATGGATGATCTTTAAAAACTTATAATTTCACAATTTGATATGATCTGGCAGGTTTCAATACTTATACTCTACACCTTATCGCTATTTATAATTTTTATATTTAGCATTGGGCAGGCCTGTTTGATATTTTTTTACCTCCAATCTAAAAAAGTCAAAACGATAATTCCAGTTTTACAAAAGGATATTCCTAAAGTAACCGTTCAATTGCCATTATACAATGAATTGTATGTGGTAGAACGATTAATTAATGCAGTTTGCAATCTTAATTATCCAAAAGAAAAGTTAGAAATACAGGTTTTAGATGATTCAGATGATGATTCTTTAATCCTCACCAAAAGAATTATTGCCGAAAAGAAAGAACAGGGATTTGATATTGTTCATATCTCTAGAACAAAAAATATAGGTTTTAAAGCTGGAGCTTTGCAAAAGGGATTAAACATTGCCAAAGGAGAATTCATCGCTATTTTTGATGCCGATTTCCTACCCGAAAAAGACTTTTTAATTCAACTTATCCCCTACTTCAATCAATCCAAAATTGGAATGGTACAAAGCAGATGGGGACATATCAATAAAGATTATTCTCTACTTACTAAAGTGCAAGGCTTTGGTTTAGATGGGCATTTCACCATAGAGCAAACCGGCAGAAACAAAGCAGGTTTATTTATGAATTTTAATGGAACAGCAGGTATTTGGCGCAAAACTTGTATTCAGGATGCTGGTGGCTGGCAGCATGATACCTTAACTGAAGATTTAGATTTAAGTTACAGAGCACAATTAAAAGGCTGGCAATTTCAATATGTGGAAGATGTTACTACTCCGGCAGAACTTCCGGTAGAACTTAACGCATTCCGTTCTCAACAACACCGCTGGACAAAAGGAGCCATAGAAACTTCTAAAAAAATGGTAAAAGAAATTTGGAAAGCAGACGTTGGATTAAAAAAGAAAATTTTTGGGACCCTTCATTTAATGAATTCTTATGTTTTCTTATTTGTGTTTTTAACCAGCATATTGAGTATTCCGGTTTTATACATCAAAAATGAGGGAAACATTAATCCCATTTATTTCCAATTGATGTCGGTTTTCTTAATTGGATTTTTGATTGTCACTTTGTTTTATCTTGTTGCTAATTTCTCTAAAAAAGAGAGTTTTAAAGCTTTTGGGAAACTGTTTCCCATGTTTTTATCAGTTTCTATAGCTTTAAGCTTTCACAACTCTATTGCTGTTTTAGAAGGTTTATTTGGTTTTAAAAGTGATTTTATACGAACCCCAAAATTTAACATCACTAATTTAAAAGAAGGATTTAAAAGTAATATTTATGTAAAGCATGGTTTACCAAAAGCTTTTTATATAGAGCTATTTTTAAGTCTTTACTTCTTCACTGGTTTAGTTTTCGCCGTTTATTACAAAGATTTTGGCTTATTTCCTTTTCACTTAATGCTTTCTACAGGTTTTAGTATTTTAACTTTTTATTCTGTTAAAAGTAGCCTACTAGCCTCACCAAACAAAGGATAGTAATTCTTGTACTGGTGAAGCAACCCTCTCCAAAGGAAAGGGAAATTAATTTCATGCTTTAAACTCAAAAAATTCAGCAAGGAAGGTACAATCCCAAATTCCCCTCTCCTTTCGAGAGGGACTGAGATGAAATAACGGTTAGCATTCCCTACATAAGGTGAGGATCTTAATTTGATATCGCATCAATAATATCATACTGAGTAATAATCTCAATCCTGCCATCAGTACACTCCACCAACACCGCCGAATTTTCTTTATTAATCAAACCCGAAATTTTATCGATAGAAGTATTTAAATCTACAAAAGGAAAAGAAGCCGTTTGAATGGTGGAAACTTTAGAAGATTTTATAGAATTGTTTTCAATCAAAGCCGTTAAAATATCACTCTCCGTAACTCGGCCAACTACCATCCCTTGTTGCACCACCGGAATTTGAGAAATATTTAAAGATTTCATGGCATTGATAGCTTCTAAGACTGTTTTTTCACTATCAATAGTCACCATTTCTTGAGGCTCACGTTTAGAAATAATAGACCTCGCCGTTAATTTTTCATCTTGCAAAAATCCACGTTCACGCAACCAATCATCATTATACATCTTACCTAAATATCGAGTTCCGTGATCATGAAAAATAATCACCACTACATCATCCTTCTTTAACTTATCTTTTAATTGTAACAAACCAGCCACTGCACTACCTGCAGAATTTCCAGCAAAAATCCCTTCTTTACGGGCAATTTCTCTCGTCATTAAAGCCGCATCTTTATCAGTTACTTTTTCAAACAAATCAATCAAAGAAAAATCAACGTTTTTAGGCAAAAAGTCTTCCCCTATTCCTTCTGTGATGTAAGGATAAATCTCTTTATCATCAAAAATTCCGGTCTCCTTGTATTTTTTAAACACAGAACCATAAGTATCAATTCCCCAAATTTTAATGTTCGGGTTTTGCTCCTTTAAATATTTTCCAGTGCCAGAAATCGTTCCTCCAGTGCCCACACCAACCACTAAATGAGTAATTTTCCCTTCCGTTTGTGCCCAAATCTCAGGACCTGTTTGCTCATAATGCGCCTGTGAATTTGATAAATTATCATACTGATTTGGCTTCCAAGAATTTGGAGTTTCACGCTCTAACCTACTCGAAACCGAATAATAAGACCTCGGATCTTCTGGCTCCACATCAGTTGGGCAAACAATCACCTCGGCACCAAAAGCCTTTAGCGCATCTACTTTTTCTTTAGATTGCTTATCCGTAGTCGTAAAAATACATTTATAGCCCTTACAAACCGCAGCAATAGCCAGACCCATTCCTGTATTGCCAGATGTTCCTTCAATAATTGTTCCGCCTGGCTTCAACTTTCCACTCTTCTCGGCATCCTCAATCATCTTCAAAGCCATACGGTCTTTAATAGAATTACCCGGGTTGGTTGTCTCAATTTTGGCTAAAACCGTAGCCTCTATATCTTTTGTAAGTTTATTCAGTTTTACCAAAGGCGTATTGCCAATGGTTTCTAAAATATTGTTATACCACATGCAGTAAAGTTAAATAAATTAGACTTACGAGTGATTAATAAATTGCCAAAACGACTAAAAAACAAACATTATACTTACAAATGTTATTCGACAAAATAAAATTCCGAAATAGGTTCTAATACCCTAAAGCTTCAAAATTTAAAAAGGTATTATTTTTTAGAAAAGCAAGTGCAGTGGTTCTTCTATTAAGCTAGTCCTGCTGTACATTCATACTGCACTAGGCATTATTCTCGAGGCCGGTATACATTTCCATCAGGTTTATTTAAATAAAGCAGTACAAGAAACTTGGTTTTACCTTAAATCTTTTTAATTTTAGAATTATGAAAAACACAGCTATTGTAAAAAAAGCAGCCCTTTTGATTTTCAGAATCGCACTTGGAATTGTATTAGCAGGTAAAATATTAAACTGGTTTTTTGATTTTAGCCATGAAACCAACCAGAATCTGCATATAGCCATGTATAGCTTAATTGGAATCATGTATTTATTTATTGGCTTTATATGGGATAATAAATGGACTAAATTAATTTTTATTGTCTGTGGTTTGCATTTAATCATTATGCATTTCTTTGATAAAAATGAAATTATCTCATTTATAGGTTTCATTTGCATGCTAACACCCTTGTTAATTGTTAGATTTTCTCCTCTTGAAGAAGACGAAAAAGAATTAGCCAAAAAACTGAACATCAAAAACTAAAACAAGTTTTTAGTCTAACAACAGAGAACTAGATCGGGCAATTCTGGTTTTAGTGTTCCTTTTTCAGAATCACTGAAATCTTAAATATAAAATAGGAGATTCTTTCTGGTAAATAGCTGGACAAATTCTTATATGACACTATTGAATTAATCACACAGCTTAAATTTTAGAAGTTCTTAACAAATAAAAAAACACTCGCATTGTAAAGAAAAAGCAAATATTTAGTCAAGCTTTGATTATTATCGATATTGTTATATTTAATTAAATTTACCCTATGTCAATTATGTATTTCTTACTAGCTCCGATATTTATTTTAAGTTTTTATAAAAAAATTAAAGACCTCAGCATAGCCATTAAAGAAAAAACACTGATCAAATTAAAATTAATTTACTATTTCTAAGCTTGATTCTTATAGTAAGTGTAATTTTAGTTTTAGCTATTGAAGATGTTTTTAAAATCTCCTAAAAATATCTAGTATGAAGAGAAAATTAGATTCTGCTTAAACAGAAGAATTATCGAAAAATAAATGAACATAAAAATAGTATGATGAAACAGAAAATCATTTTTGGAATAAGCCTGCTTTTTGGCTTAATGTTTATCAACTCAGGGTTCAACAAATTTTTTAATTACATGCCCATGCCAGAGGACATGCCTAAAAATATGTTAAAATTTATGGCCGCATTTACGGAAATTGGCTGGCTTATGCCCCTTATTGCGGTTACAGAAATTATTGGAGGCATCCTTTTTATCGTTCCTAAATTTAGAGCCTTAGGAGCAATAATGATATTCCCGGTTATGATTGGAATATTATTAACACATATTATTAACGAACCAACTGGTTTGCCTATTGCTATTGTTTTGATGGGAATTAATCTGTGGATTATTTTCGAAAACAGAAAGAAATATTTACCTATGATAAATAAGTAGAATGATGTGCTCTACATATTTTTAATCAAGCCCTAAGTTTTAAAAAATTGGGTACACCGTCTACAGATTTAATTTTAAAAAAACTGTTTTTTAGATAAATATAATACAATGATACTTTACAAAAACTCGACTATTATTCGTCAGAATTAACTTTTTCTACACTTTCACTACAAAACCTATTCTTTTTGAAAAACATCTTATTTAAACTCATTCGCCGCTACAAACCACGCAGTTTTGGCTGGTTTAACTCTTACGCCACTTGGCAAGAAGCTCAAAACCAATGCTCTGGATATAATTCTGATGCTATTCTAAAAAAAATTAGAACATCAACGTTAAAAGTTAAAAGCGGCGAAGCTGTTTTTGAAAGAGATGGAGTGATTTATGATCAAATTTATTATTCATGGCCATTACTCAGCCAACTTTTACTAGCTGCAAGTCAAAATAATGGACAATTATCTGTTATAGATTTTGGTGGTTCTTTGGGGACTACCTTCTTTCAAAATCGGGTTTATTTGCAGGAATTAAAAAAAGTAACTTGGAGTGTAATTGAGCAAGGCAATTTTGTAACTACCGGCCAAAGTGAAATTGCGGGTAATGGGCTTGATTTTTTTTATACTGCGGAAGAAGCCATTCAAAATAAAGGAGAGCACCAAGTGTTATTACTAAGTTGCGTGTTGCCTTATATAGAAAAACCTTATGAGCTATTAAATTACCTGCTTAAGTTTTCATTTCCATATATTATTTTAGAAAGCACCTATTACAACTATCAACCTCATGATCGTATTTGTATTCAAAAAGTAGATCCCGTAGCTTATGATGCTTCTTATCCTTGCTGGCTGTTAGATTACCAGAAAGTAAAATCTACTTTTTTAAAGGATTATGATGTGATTACTGAATATGAAACAGGTATCCATTTTTACTTAGATGGAGAGCGTGTAGAATATAAAAGCCTTGTTTTTAAAAGAAAAAATAACTAAAATTACATTAGACGAAAAACTAATCGACCTGTTTGAATCTAAGTTTTAACATTACCTTTTTAATATCAATACGAATGATATTAAAATCATATACTTTTAAGCTAAAGCGAAAAATTTTGCGTTTGTAAGATTGTATTTAAAATTGTAGATATGTATGAGCTAATTTATATTTCTAAGGCTAAACCAAGTTTAAATGCCGTTGATATAAATAATATTTTAGAAACTTCTCGAGAATTTAATTCAAAGAATAACATAACCGGTTGTTTGTTATACCATAACCACGAGTTTATTCAGATCCTAGAAGGTGAAAAAAAAGTTGTTAAAGATTTGTATGCAGACATTTGGGCAGATGAAAGGCATTACGATGTTACCCTCTTAAGTGAAGGAAATAAAACAGGGCGTGAATTTAAAACTTGGAGCATGGCTTACCATGAACTTAGCGTTGATGAAAGAAAAAAAATGAGTAATAAGCTATTTACCAATAATTTTATTGCGCTATCTGAACTTGCAGAGAAACCCACTCCTGCCATTAAATTATTTTGGTCTATGGCTAAACAATTGCTTCTGGAAAAAGAGAAAGACGGTGAATTAAACTAAAAGTAATTTAAATCAATTTTTCTTTCTAGGTTAAACAAATATTATCAAATAAAAACCCTTCAAAAAGAAACATCGCTATCGACTGTACGTTAAAGAGGCTATGTTATTAAATATATTTCAGGTTTTACTTCTTACCTTCTGCTTTAGTTTTTGCGGAAACAAAAGCAATTATAAAGATCAAAAAAACTCACCAAAAACCATTATTGCTTATTTAGCAAAAGATAGTATAGAAAAAGTAGCGGTTTTATCTCCAAAATCTCTTATTAACACAAAGAACACAACACCAGAAGAACTCGTTTCGTTTGCTAAAACATTGGTAGGCATTCCTTACTTATATGGCTCTATTAACCCAAATAAAGGCTTTGATTGCTCGGGATTTATCTTTTATGTGTTTAATCATTTCCAAATAGCTGTACCCAGAAGTTCAAAAGATTTTGCGAATATAGGCGCCACAATACCTGTTTCTGAAAGCAAACCTGGTGATTTAATTTTATTTACCGGTACAGACAGCTCCAAACGAGAAATTGGTCACATGGGCATTATTACAAGTCATGTAAATGATGTACAATTTATTCACTCTACCTCTGGCAAAGCTTATAGCGTAACTATTACCCCTTTAAATAAATATTATTGGGGTCGTTTTGTGAAAATTATTCGTCCTTTCCACAGAAATAATTATTAAGATGCATTTCTTCGCATTCTTTTTGGACCATACCACAACCAAAAACCCGTAATGGTAAATATTAATAAAGCAATTCCCATTATGGTGGTGTAAACCAGTTTTATTTGACCATTACTAGTACTAAAATAAGCATCAAGGATAGAGCCATCATGAATGTTTTCTATAAAATCAGATCGCCTTTTTTCAATTTTTAAAAGTTTACCTGTAGCTCCGTCTAATTGTATTCCCCAATAATCAGTCTTAAAAATAAACTTCACCATCCCTTTATCTTTCCTAATATCAATACGGTCTACCTCAGAAGAAAGCGTATTAGAAATAGAATCCTTAAAAAGTAAAACTGCGGTTTGATGTAAGCTATCAATGCTTAGCCATTGCTTTAAATCTGTAGAAGTGCCATTTTGAGTTTTAGCTAAAATAAGATTTCCACTATGTTTTTTCCATCCTAAAAACAAACCAGAAACAGAAATCACAAAGAAAAACACAAAAAGTAAAGCTCCTGTCTGTCGGTGTACTTTTCTAAATATGCGTAAAACTTTTGCCTGAGATGATCTATTGTTTTTGGCTTGCATACTTTGGATATTTCCTTTCTTTGTAAAATCGAAGTTAAGCGAAATTTCAGAGAATCATTTAAGTTAAGTTCTAATCCTCCTGCAAAAAAGATTTATCTTTTATAAAAAACTAAGGTCTTCACAAATTATCAATTCTGTTATATAATGCTTTAGTCTTAACTAAATTTCAACTTTAATGATAACTATAAA
>JBILPO010000412.1:0-2732 GCA_044373805.1 Pelobium sp. | reverse complement strand
GAAAAATATGATTATCAATATGCTATAGAGATATATGAGCGTTTGTTAAAAGAGAATCCAAAATTAGAAATTGCTCAAAAACTAGCCAATTGTTACAGATTCGTTAATAACACTGTAGCAGCCGAAAAAGCCTATGCAACAGTTTTAACTTTTCCTGGTTTTGAACCCATTAACTATGTTTATTACGGAGATGCTTTAAAGCAGAATGCAAAGTTTGAGCAAGCGAAGCGTAATTATTTAATTTATGCCGAACGTTTGCCAGAGAAAAGTGACGAAGCCGTTAAATTGGCTAACAGTTGTGATGCTGCAAGGTTATGGTTAGAAAATCCAGATCGAAATATATTGGTAACTAATGAGTCTGATTTTAACTCCGAAAACTCTGATTTTTCTCCAATTGCGTATAAAAATGGATTTTTATTTGTTTCAGACAGACAGTTTCTGAAACCTATCAAAGCTAATTCCAAAAAGGTTTACGGCTGGACAGGTAATCCTTATTTAAAATTATACCAAGCTCAAAACACAAATGATACTTTAGATGGTAGTTTAAAGCTTTTTTTAATGCCTGAGCAAATTAATGATCAATACCATTCGGGCTCTGCTACATTGACTAAAGATGAAAATACCATTTACTTTACAAAAGCAGGTTTGGTTGGCGGTGTAGAATATGGAAAAACCAAAGATTTGGTCTTGAAGAAAGCCATTTATTATTCGGTAAAAGTTAATGGAGTTTGGTCTCCGGCCATTCCCTTTCCTTATAACAGCCCTTTAAATTATTCTCTGCAACACCCCGCTTTAAGTCCGGATGGTAAAATTTTATACTTCTCTTCTGATATGCCAGGGACTTTAGGTGGTATGGATATTTTTTATTCAGAAAATACAGGTTCTGGATGGGGTAAGCCGGTTAATTGTGGTTCTATTATTAATACCAAGAATGATGAAGTATTTCCTTATGTAAGAAATGATGGTAAATTTTATTTTTCATCAAAAGGACATATTACAATTGGAGGTTTAGATTTATTTTCATCATCTGGAGCTAAGAATACTTGGACTGATCCTGATAATTTAAAAGCTCCCTTAAACTCTTCTAAAGATGATTTTGGTATTTTTTATTACCAAGATAATTTAACTGGATTTATATCTTCAAATAGGGCCGGGGGAAAGGGATTTGATGATATATATAGATTTAGTGAAAAGCCAAAAGAGTTGTTCTTTGCGGTTCAAGGAATGGTGGTAGAAAAGCTAACAGGAAAGGCCTTAGAAGGATTAAACATATTTTTGGTAGACAAAAAAACTGGAGAACAAAAAACTGCAATTTCTTCTGCTGATGGTTCTTTTAAATTTGATTTAAGCAAAAATGCTGATTACATAGTAAGAGGCGATTTAGATAAGTATTTTAGTAAACAACAAGGCGAAATTTCAACTAAGGGCGCTGCAGAATCTACTATTTATAACGTGAAATTTGAGGTAGAGAAAGGCGAGGAAGCTTTATTGGTTAGATTAAATAATATTTATTATGATTTTGATAAATTCAATATCAGAAAAGATGCCGAACCAGAGTTGTTAAAAGTATTAGACTTTATGAATACTACGCCTAATGTAAATGTAGAAATGAGATCTCATACTGATTCCAGAGGAAAAGCAACCTATAATATGAAGCTTTCTGAAAATAGGGCTCAGTCGGCTAAAAAATATATTTTAGATAAAGGAGGAGATCAAAAACGACTAACTGCAAAAGGATTTGGAGAAAGCCAATTATTAAATAAATGTGCTGATGGCGTGAAATGTACAGATGAAGAGCATCAGTTTAATAGAAGAACAGAATTTAAGGTCGTAAAGGTAGATCCCGTTATATCTTATGTTCCTAATTTTTTTATCTATCCAAATTTCCCTTTTAAGCAATCATAAGAAACACAATAAGCATATATTTGATTAACCCAAAAAAAGGCGATGTAAATCGCCTTTTTTATTTCTATTATTCTAAATTTAAATGGCTTCTAAAAGTTGTTGAGAAGCATTTTTTGTATCTACTTTGTTAATGATCTTAATAATTTTGCCGCTTTCGTCAATTAAAAAAGTTTTTCTGTCTGTACCCATATAATTTTTACCGTACATACTTTTCTCTACCCAAACACCGTATTTTTCTACAATCTCTTTATCGGTGTCGGCAACTAAAGTAAATGGAAGTTCAAATTTAGTTTCAAACTTTTTGTGTGATTTTTCATCATCAGTACTTACGCCAATTACCTCAAACCCTTTGCTGCTTAAAGATTGGTAATTGTCTCTAAAATCACAAGCTTCGGCTGTACAGCCTGGTGTATTGTCTTTTGGGTAGAAGTAAAGAATTACTTTTTTGCCTGCAAAATCTGATAATGAAACAGATTCGCCATTTTGATTTTTTGCGGTGAATGCTGGCGCTAAATCGCCTTCTTTTAATGCTGCCATATTTTATCTGTAAAAGTTAATAGAGTAATTTTTTTCGTTTTGTTTTTTATCGGTAACAACCAACTTAAAAGTATGTTTACCAAAACCTGTTTTTTCATCAAAAGTATGCCATAGATTTCCATTTCTAAGGTCGTATTCCATTAAAACCCATTCTCCATCAATGTATCCGTTAAAACTTTCTATTCCGGCTAAGTGGTCGGATATTTTAAACAACATATTTTTTTGTTGTGATAGGTTAATGCCTTCTTTAACATTTATAGGCTTAATTATTGGTGCAACGCTATCAATTT
>JBILPO010000411.1:0-2741 GCA_044373805.1 Pelobium sp. | reverse complement strand
AAAAAGGATCGTTTTTAATTAATTCGCCACTTACATCATTAGATGGATGACTACCGTAATAAATAATTTTATCTAATTTTCTGGTTTCAGCCATACCTAATAAATGCGTATTGTCCTTATTGATAAATGCTGTTCCGTGGCTCTTTTCCAAAAAATCATAGAGTTCTCCTTTCCCTTTTTTTACCCCTTCAAAACCGCCAAAACCTTCTAAATGTGCTTTTCCTACATTGGTAATTAAACCGTAATTGGGCTGGCAAATATCACATAAAAGTTCAATTTCTTTTTGGTGATTAGCGCCCATTTCTATTATAGCAACTTCTGCATCAGGTTTAATTTCTAAAAGCGTTAAGGGTACCCCAATGTGGTTATTAAAGTTCCCTTTGGTGGCATGCGTCTTATACTTTTGAGAAAGTACACTATGAATTAATTCCTTCGTGGTCGTTTTTCCGTTAGAACCTGTAAGTCCAATTACCGGAATGTTAAGTTGTTGCCTATGGTATTTGGCCAATTGCTGCAAAGCAATTAAAGTATCATCCACCAATAAAAACCTATTGTCTTTTTGATATTCAACATCGTCTATTACTGCAAAAGCAGCTCCGTTTTCTAAAGCCCGTAAAGCAAAAGTATTGGCATTAAAATTTTCGCCTTTTAAGGCAAAAAACAAACAACCCGGAGTTATTTTTCTGGTATCGGTACAAATTGTTGGATGTAAAAGGTAATGTTGATACAATTGGGCAATGGTCATGTGTAATTTTTTATTTACAATAATAGTTTTGTAGCGCTTATTTACCAAAAATAAGAGGAATTATTAAAGATCGTTTTTTTAACAAGGCTAAATAGTTAGTTTAGTAATATGAAAAAACTTCTATTTTCCTTTTGCTTGCTCCTAACAGGTATATCCTACACTTTTGCGCAACAAAAACTACAATCTCCTGATGAATTTTTAGGTTACCCGCTAGGTTCTAAATTTACGCTCCATTATAAAGTGGTGCAGTATTACCAGTATTTAGCCGCAAACTCTAAAAATGTAAAGTTGCAATATTATGGTAAAACAAATGAAGGCCGAGAGCTTTTAGTGGCCATGGTAGCTAATGATGAAAACATCAACAGATTAGAAGAAATCAGAAAAAGTAATTTAGCTAACGCAGGTTTTGCTAGTGGAGTTGCCATGGCTAATCAACCTGCAATTGTATGGTTGAGTTATAATGTACATGGTAACGAGTCGGTTTCTACAGAAGCTTCTATGCAAACCATTTATGATTTATTAGACCCCACCAATACTAAAACTAAGGCATGGCTAAAAAATACTGTAGTTATTATAGATCCATGTATTAACCCTGATGGGAGAGATCGATATGTGAATTTTTATAATCCGGTGGCTAACGTAATTTCAGACCCAAAGGCCTATGCCCGCGAGCACCGTGAGCCTTGGCCAGGAGGTAGAGCAAATCATTATTATTTTGATTTAAATAGAGATTGGGCTTGGCAAACACAAATAGAAACCAAACAAAGATTAGCTTTATATAGCAATTGGTTACCCCAAATTCATGTAGATTTTCATGAGCAAGGCGTAAACGAGCCTTATTATTTTGCGCCTGCTGCCGAGCCCTTTCATCAGGTGATTACGCCTTGGCAAAGAGAGTTTCAAACCATTATAGGTAAAAATAACGCCAAATATTTTGATCAAAAAGGTTGGATGTACTTCACCAAAGAGCGTTTTGATTTGTTGTACCCATCTTACGGAGATACTTACCCAATTTACAATGGTTCTATTGGGATGACCTTTGAACAAGGTGGAGGTGGAGTAGCTGGATTAGCTATTTTAAATGAAGAAGGTGATACTTTAACTTTAAAAGATAGAATTGCTCATCATTACACTACCGGACTGTCAACCGTAGAGGCTACGGCTAACCATGCTGATAAAGTAGTGGTTGAATTTAAAAAGTTCTTTAACGATTCAAAAAACAACCCTCAAGGGGAATACAAAACCTATGTAATTAAAGGCGAGAATAAAGACAACGCAAATAAACTAGCAGCATTATTGAAAACTAATGGAATAGAAGTAGGTTACGGAGTTTCAAAATCTGCCAGTGGATTCAATTATTTCTCTGGTAAAACCGAGATTTTTAACATCTCTTCATCAGATTTGATAGTGAATTTGTATCAACCAAAATCTGTTTTGGCTAAAGTATTATTAGAACCTCGCACTTTTGTTGCCGATTCTAATACTTATGATATTACTGCTTGGGCTTTGCCTTACGCTTATGGCTTGCAAGCTTATGCTATTAAAGAATCTATAAAAGCTACACAGCAAATTGCACCGCCAATGCCTCCTCAAGCGCCTGAGGTTGCAGGCAGCGCTTATGCTTGGATTGCCGAATGGAAGTCTTTAAGTGATGTTAAATTTTTAGCAGCCTTGCTAAAGAGTAACATTAAGGTAAGATATACCGAAGTGCCTTTTGAAGTAAACGGTAAGAAATTTGGAGCCGGGTCTTTAATTATTGCTAAAACCAGTAATGAGGCTATGGGCGATAAATTAGACGCTGCGTTAATGAAAATAGCCAAGGAAAGCGGAGAAGATTTAACCAAAATTACTAGTGGTTTTGTAGATAAAGGTGCTGATTTTGGGTCTGATAAAATTAGATTTATAAATAAACCAACGGTAGCGGTTTTGGCTGGAGATGAAGTAAATTCTTTAGCTTTTGGCGAGGTTTGGCACTTTTTTGAGCAACAAATTGGGT
>JBILPO010000410.1:0-2744 GCA_044373805.1 Pelobium sp. | reverse complement strand
ATGGTATTTCCTTCAATATTTCTGTTTTTTGTTGATCCATTAAGGTTGGCAAATTCATAAAGCGTACTAAAACTCAATTGTGATTTATTAATAAAAGTGTGTGCATAATCAAAATTACCTAGCACAAAATCTCCTTGTTTATTTTGTAGGTTAGCGTTAAAATACTGCTTTTTACCTATAATTTTCCCGTTACTTAAATTTGTTTTGGTGTTGTCGTAATCTATATCAGCCAACCTATCCTGATACTTATATCCGGCAAAAAAACCTAAAGAAAAAGCATTATTTTTATCAGGGTTAAACCCGATATTAAACCTTCCGCCGTAATTATATTTATCAAAACTGCGTTCTCCGTTTGACGGAAAAGTGGTTTTAATGTTATTGATAACTGTAAAAACATCTCCTTCTCTAAAACCTGCATTATCATTTCTGAGGTAATTGGCGCTTGCTGCTAATTCCCATTTGGCTTTTTTGTGGCTAAATGTAACATCGCCCCCAAAACGTTGCTGACTTTCCTTGTTGCCATAAGTTCTTACACTTGGCAAGCCCCCCTGTAAATTTACGCCAAAAAATACGCCATCATCAGCTCCTTTTTTGGTGGTAATATTGATGATTCCTCCTTTTCCATCCGGATCATATTTTGCAGATGGAGCGGTTATCATTTCTATATTCTCTAGCATATTTGCGGGTAACTGGCTTAAAATGGTTTGCGCATCTGTTTGTACTGGCTTTCCATTTATTAACACCAAAAAACCCTTTGAACCTCTTACAGAAATCTCGCCCTGTCCATCTACCGATACCGAAGGCATGTTTTTTATCACATCAACAGCTGTACCGCCTTTAGCTGTTACAAATTGATCTGCTTTATAAACTTGTTTATCTATCTTATTTACACTTTGCAATTGCTGACCAACAACTTTTACTTCATTTAAAAACTGCTGATTTAAAGCGATACTAACTTTACCTAAATTTAATTTCTGACTTGGAGCAAGGATTAAATCGCTGATTAATTTTGATTGATACCCCAAAAACTGAACTTTTAAATAGTAGTTACCCGCCTTTAAATTCTTTAAAATAAATTTACCATCTTGATTGGCAATGGTACCATTAAGTAAAACCGAATCTTTAACTGTGTAAATTGAAACGTTTGCGAAATCGACTGGAAGCTGATTTTTACTATCTATTACCACCCCTTCTATAGATGATGTTTGTGCAAAAAGTGAGTTATTTATACCTGAAATAAGAATTAAAAGAAAAATTATTTTAATTTTTTTGATCATATTTTTGACTTAAACAAATAAAGCTTTAACGATACTAACGAATGACGAAATTAATCTTAAATAGTTTAAATGCTGAGTTGATTTAAAAAAAACCAAAAATTGATTAATTAACCCCTCAATATTGAACCTATTTTATCCCATTTACTAAGCATTCACGGTTATGTTTGTATAAGTACTTATAACCTATATCGTAAAAATAATGACCAAAAAAATTCTACTGCTGTTAATGGTAAAGTTTGTGATATATAGAAATATCAAACTCCAGAATTATAATTTTTGAAAATTGACGTATTACTATCGATTTTTCATCTGATTTTTCACACAAACAACCACAGACGCACAGTAATCGTACAAATAGGAAAACAAAAAAAACCCTAACTACTTATAAATAAAGTGATTAGGGTTTAATTAAGCGGAGAGAGAGGGATTCGAACCCTCGGTACCGTTGCCAGTACGACAGTTTAGCAAACTGTTCCTTTCGGCCACTCAGGCATCTCTCCTTTTGTGTTGTTAAATGCTAAATTTTTGATTTTTGCACTTAAACTTGCATTTTCTTTTCCTTACGGGAGTGCAAATATAGCAATCCCTACATATCTACAAAAAGAATTTTCACTTCTACTTTAAGTAATCTATTCTAACATGATAAATACCCATCAACATGGTCTTAAAAATCAGCTTAATGGTCTCAATTTCTTTAAGCGTAATGTTACTGTCATTCAACTGATTTTGTTCTAATTTATAATCAATAATACGCTCTACTAATTTATTAATACTTTCAGCATCAGGTTCTTTCAAACTTCTGGAAGCGGCTTCTACCGAGTCGGCCAACATCAATACAGCGGTCTCTTTTGTAAATGGAATTGGTCCCGGATAACGGAAAGTATTCTCATCAACAATTTTTTCGGGAAAATTTTTTAAAAACGACTGATAAAAATAATCTACCCTTGTATTTCCATGATGCGTCCTTATAAAATCAATAATTACCTCTGGCAAATTATTTCTTCGGGCCATTTCTATTCCGTTTATCACATGTCTGATAATAATTTGTGCGCTATCTTCATAGGGTAATTTATCATGAGGATTTAGCCCCTTATTTTGATTTTCTATAAAGAACTGAGGATTATCCATTTTACCAATATCATGATATAAAGCACCCGCCCTCACCAACAAAGCATTCCCTCCTATTTTAAAAATAGCCGACTCTGCCAAATTAGCTACTTGTAAAGAATGCTGAAAAGTTCCAGGTGCTTTAAAAGCGAGTTCTCTTAGTAAAGTAGAATTGGTATTGGTTAATTCTATTAATGTGATGTCTGATGTGATTCCAAATAATTTTTCGAACAGATAAATTAAAGGATAAGCTAATAAAGAAAATAACACACTAAATATAAATGGCATAAACTTAATCCATTCAATTGATGCAAAAGAACCTTCTCTAATAAGTGAAATCCCTAAATAGGCCACAAAATA
>JBILPO010000409.1:0-2749 GCA_044373805.1 Pelobium sp. | reverse complement strand
ACCCAATAGTGCGTGTTTAGTTGTTGCATAACCAACTATGTTTCTTGCGCCAGTAAATGAACTTACGCTGGCCATATTAATTATAATTTTGCAACCTAATTTTAAAAATGCGCAGGATAATTCAATAACTGCAGTTAAATTTAGTGAAATAATATCATCCCATTTTTCATTAGGATAGTCTATTGCAGAGTAATTATGAGAAATAGCAGCATTATTAACGAGAGCTTTTATTTTAATGTCCGGTATGTTTGAAATTAGATTAATAACTCTATTTCTTTCATTCCTATCTGCAAGATTACAAGAGAAGTAGGTGGTTTCAGGAATGGGTTCAATTAATTTTTCTGAGAGTCCGATAATAAAAACATGATATCCAATTGAGGTTAACTCTTTGACGCATGCCAAACCAATTCCCCTTCCACCTCCAGTAACTATAACAATATCTTTGATGAATGTATTAATCATATTAAATAAAAAATTTTAAATTTATAATTCATTTTGAAAGCAATTTAGATTTTATTTCAAATCTAAATTCATCTACATCATCGATTTGACTTTGCATTTGTACGCAGGTTGCGCACGCTGTACTCTCATTTCGACGGCCATCTAACTGCATAATTCGAAAGTCCCTAAGTATTTTACCATTCCATATATCAAGCAATGAATTCTCAGATGCATTTCCAATAATATTTACCCAAGACCAATCCTCATTACAAGGTTGACAGGTACCATTCCAATTGATAGTTAACTGATATAAAGTCCAAGGGCAAACAATCTTATCGCGATTAGGTAAGCCGTCATAGGTTTCCGATTTTATTCCGAGAGTCCAATCTCGGAGGTCAACTCGACTCCATCCATGAGGATTGTCGACAGTAATAAAATCACATATATTTTCAAAATCAGCATAAAATTTATCTAAATCTTCTTTAGAAAAAGAAACGTTTGTCATTTTAACTGAAACTTTTAAATTTTTTCTTCTTTTATAAAGGTCTTTAACATTTGATTTTAATTTTTCATAATCAGCATAAACATCTGCAATATCTTTGTATCCTTTTGAGTTAGGTGCTATCACTGAAATCCCTATCATATCGAGGCCAGAATTTATCAGTTTATCATTTAAGTCGGGATTAAGAAGTAAGCCATTTGTTTTTGTCCAGATTTTTTCTGAAACGTTCGCTTCTTTCAAATATTTTATCATTTCAGGATACATTTTATGAACTAACGGTTCTCCATCTTTGAAAAAGTTAATCATTTTTAATTTTTGAGGGAACGCTTTTAAATCAGTGACGATTTTTTCAAATAAATCCCAACTCATCAAACCCATTGGTCTACCAACCTCCTTGAGCAACTTACTATCACTAGTTGGACAGAATTTGCAACGGATATTACAAGCATTAGTTGGCTCTAAATACATTAGTAAAGGAGTTTCTAAAGGAACAACCTCTTCTAATTTCAATCTATTTTTTTCTCGAAGATCAGCACCTGAAATTCTCATAATTTTCCTTATTTAAATTAATATGTTAACATAAAATTGAACGGGATGTATCATATTTAAATTAGATTTTTAATATTAGTATTAATTATAAACAAGAACGTTAAATTATTTGTTGAAATTAGATAAATTTATATAATTAATCGGAGGTAATTCTACATGCAAGCAATAACTCAAAAGAAGGCTCACTATAACCTTTATGATTCACTTTGATTTGTTTAGTGTTAAGTATATGCAGCCCTGTATTTTGAAGAAGATGATTCAAAGATTTTACAGAAAAGAAATTTATATGTTCATGCCAATGTTTTTTTCTTACGTGCAAATTATCCTCAAAGAGAATCCGTAAATTTTCTAATGGGACCTGAATAAAAAGAACTGAAGAGACATCCATTGATTTTTTTATATCTAAAAGTAAATCTATTGGATAAGGTACATGTTCTAAAACGCCTCTACAAACAACGAGACTATATTTTTTTTCTGCAGCTTCTTGTTTATTTACTAATTTAGCACCTTCAATTACTTTTTTATTGCTTATATCAAAAATATCCAATTCAATATAAGATTTATTAAACGGAGTATTTAGCCCCGTATCACCTCCCCAATCAAGAATTGTTAATTTATTTTTTAAATAAGGTTGTATAAATTGTTCTATAACATCCATATAGTCTATAGGAGAATATAAAAGAGGATTTTTAATTAAATAACCGGGCTCATAAAAGTCGCGTAAATCAGTGTACTCTTTTCCTCTGTAATTGTTATATAAATTATTCATTTCGGTCTTAGAAAAACGAATATCTAAAAATAATAAAGTACAAATTTCACAAAACAACGAATTACATATTGAATATGCATGTCCATTTTTTATAGTTTTCAACCCCCAGCTATCATCTATATTTACTGGCAGCCATCCAAATGCCCTGTGAGCTATAAAAGGCATCAAAATAGCGGGGGAGCTTTTGAGTTCATTGCCTCCACAACATATACATTGACTAGCAATTCGTTCTTTTTTCATAATATTAACTTGTTTTTGTAATTTAAGAATAAATTAAATAAATTGCCTTGTGATACACTAAAAATTAATTCAAATCAAAGCAAAGTAAAATTTTTATTCCATTCAATAGTCTTTTTTATAGCGGAATCTAATTTTATTAAATCATTTAAACCGAATTCATTAATAATATTTTTTAGGTCTGGAAGATATTGTTCGCTAGCACCATCATTTGATCCTAAATTCAAAATTTGAATTTCTGAAATAGATCC
>JBILPO010000408.1:0-2751 GCA_044373805.1 Pelobium sp. | reverse complement strand
TAGCAGTAATTGCCGCCTCATCTCCTTTATTACCATGCTTTCCGCCTGCCCTATCTAAAGCTTGTTCTTGGTTATCTGTTGTTAAAACTCCAAATATAACTGGTTTAGTATGCTTAATACTTACTTGAGCAATTCCATTGGCAACTGCATTGCAAATAAAATCAAAATGGCGAGTTTCTCCTTGTATCACACATCCTAAACAAATTACCGCATCTACGTTTTTACTACTTAATAATAAATCGGCACCAGAAATCAATTCATAACTCCCTGCTACATCAACAGAAATAATGTTGTTTTCTTCCACTTCATATCTCAATAAAGAATCATAAGCGCCTTGGTAGAGTTTACCGGTAACCGCAACATTCCAAGAAGCTACTACAATTCCGAAACGAAATGGTTTACCCGAAGGAACAATGGTGTGAGAAAAATCTGAAAGGTTTTTTAAGTGAGTAGCCATATTTGTAAAAATAAAAAAGGTTAGCTGAGATCAACTAACCTTTTTATGTTTATTTTTTTATTGATTATAATTTACCTTCAGCTCTAGCAATATACATATCAATTGTACTTGCTGTTGCGCTTTCAGGATAATCACTTTTAATTTTAGAATAACTTTCTACTGCAGATTTAAAATCTTTTTGCTCTTCGTAAACCAAGCCTAATTTTTTTAAATAAATAGGAGCTGCAAAAAGGTTATCGCCTTTAGAGACTGCTTTTTGGTAAAAAACAATAGCTTCGTCGTAATTTTTTAATTCTACATAAGCATCTCCGGCTGCACCTAATGCTTCGGGAGCAAGGATGGGATCAGAACCACTATACTTAGTTAAGTTCTCAGCAGCTTTTTGGTATTCTCCCTTGTTTAGATAAGCAATCCCAAGATAATAGTATCCTAAATTAGCTGATTTAGTATTGTCGTAGTCTTCCACAATTTTTTCGAAACCAGGAAAATTTCCATCGCCTTTAATGGCTTTATCCCAATTTTTTTGTTCCCAATATTGTTGTGCCCTAAACATTTGATCTACAGCCTCGGTTTCTCTTGGCGCTAAATAAAATTTTTGATAAGCAAAAAATAGTAAAATTAATCCTACTACTGTAGCGCCAATTACCATTAGGCTTTTTCTATTCTCTTGAATAAAAGCTCCGGTTTTACCCCATTCGCCTGTTAACTGTGCAAGCTGATCGTTTTGTTTATCTGACATTTTGGTTTTTATTAAAGATTGCAAAAATAGTGTTTTCATTAAAAACAACAACTCATTTAGGTAAATTATTGTAATATAGTTGTATGCCAAGGTAAAAAAGTATAACAGAAAGACTATAAGGGGCTTTTTTAATGGTATATTTTATCTAACATCTTTATCATTTAAAGATAAAACTCGTTGGTTTTCCTAACTTTACACCAAATGTATCTCAAAAACCTGTCGTTAATTAACTTTAAAAACTACGATGAAGCTATGCTTAGTTTCTCGGAAGGGGCTAATGCTTTTACTGGAAACAACGGGGCAGGTAAAACCAATTTATTGGATGCCATACATTATCTTTCTTTGTGTAAAAGTTATTTTAATCCGATAGATAGTCAACAAATAAAGCAGGATAGAGATTTATTTATGATACAAGGAACGTTTGATAGAAACGATTCTGATGAATTAATTTCCTGTGGCATTAAAAAAAATCAGAAAAAGCAATTTAAGCGAAATAAAAAAGAATATCAGCGCTTAGCTGATCATATTGGTTTATTTCCTTTGGTGATGATCTCGCCAAACGATACCAGCTTAATTTTAGATGGAAGTGAAGAACGCCGTAAATTTATTGATACCGTCATTTCGCAAACTGATTCCAAATATTTAGATGAACTAATTATCTACAACAAAACTTTACAAAACCGTAATGCGCTGTTGAAGCAAATTGCAGAAACTGGGAGGTACGACCCTACGCTATTAGAGATTTTTGATGAGCAGTTGGTTAGAGCTGGAAACAAGATTTTTGAAAAAAGAAAAGTTTTTTTGGAATCCTTTATTTCAATATTTAATGAGCATTATAAATATTTGAGCGATGAAGCCGAATTGGTGCAATTAATTTATGAATCGCCATTGTTTTTAGCAGATTTTGAAACCTTACTAAAAAAGTCTGTAGAAAGAGACCGAATTTTACAAAGAACGAGCGTAGGCATACATAAAGACGAATTAACTTTCCAGATACATGGAATGCCCCTAAAAAAGTTTGGTTCTCAAGGCCAACAAAAATCATTTCTTATTGCTTTAAAACTTGCTCAATACAACTTTTTATTTCAGCAAAAAGGCTTTAAACCCTTACTTTTATTAGATGATATTTTTGATAAGTTAGACGATTTAAGAATGACAAAATTGATGAAGATGGTTTCTGAAGAAGATTTTGGTCAGATTTTTATTACCGATACCAATGCCGAAAGAGTGGAACGTATTTTTGAAGAGATTGGTGTCGATTTAAAATTATTTCATATTGATAAAAGTAAGATAAGCCATGAGTAGAACCAATGATAAAACTTTAAAAGAGGCGATGGATCAACTATTAAAGGTTTATAGATTAAAAGGAAAATACGACGAAACTTTCGCGGTGGCCTCTTGGGAGGAAGTGATGGGTAAAGCGGTGGCTAATAGAACTAAAGAGATTTTTATTAGAGACAAAAAATTATTTGTTAGAATAGAATCCTCGGTAGTAAAAAATGAATTGAAAATGATGCGTAGTCAAATTATCAGTAATTTAAATGAAAAAGCTGGG
>JBILPO010000407.1:0-2754 GCA_044373805.1 Pelobium sp. | reverse complement strand
AAATTTGCTTTCTTTAAAAGCTTGTCGGCCACATTCCTAATTCCAGATTTAATTTGTTTAGAAACCTGATTGGTGAGTTGCATTTCATAACCGTGGTTTCCAATTTTCCAGGCCATTTCGTTTCTGCCTTCGGTGATAACTTCAGTATAAAAAGACTTTATGGCAAACAATTTTTCCTCTGCATAATCTTCATGCTGCACCAAAACGGCCGAAGCGCCATCGGCAAAAAGAGAATTTGCCAGCCAATTGTCTAACGTATTTTCTTTTTGAAAATGTAGGGTACACAACTCCACATCTACAATTAAAACGGTAGCATCTGGCTGCGCTCTACAAATATAATCGGCAACTTTTAGGGCATTGAATGCGCCATAACAACCCATAAAATTAATACACGTCCGTTCTACATTTGGCTGTAAGCCTAATTTCTCTACAATTTCTATATCTAAACCTGGGGCATACATCCCAGTACAACTCACGGTTATTAAATGGGTGACCTTCTTTTTATCGAAATTTTTGAGCTGCTTGGTGCAGTTCTCTATCGCCTTAAGGCTTAAATTTAAAGCATGAGATTCAAAAACATCGCCTCTAGAAGCGGTAGAAGGAAAAGGCTCTAAGCCTAATTCGTTACCAAAAAAATCATACTCCCCTCTGTTTTGACCAAAATCATTCAATACCGAGTGGCGGTAATCTATACCCGAAACTTGGTATAATTTTTCTAAGCGGCGGGCATTATGCGGATCTAATTGATGAGCATCTTTCATAAACCTAAAAATTTGGTCTTGTGTAAACCTATTCTCGGGGTTACTGGTTCCAATTGCCGAAATGATGCTTCCCATTTGCTTTTGTTTTTCTAAATTTAGTGAATATTCCCTTATAAGGCTTTTATGGCAACATTTCTTTCAAAATCCGTTCTCCTTCATTTGCGCTTTCCTTTTTCTCTAATGCTTTTGCCTGTTTATCTTTTTGCCTTAAGCACAGCTCAAAATCTTAACAATAGCCATGCCTTACTGGTTTTTATTATTCTTCATCTATTTATTTACCCTGCTAGCAATGGCTACAACAGCTATTTTGATAAAGACGAAGGCAGTATTGCATTAATAAAAACACCACCAAAAGTAGACCGTTCCCTATACATTACCTCCATTACGCTTGAATGGTTTGGTACGCTGCTGGCTTTTTTAGTGAGTTGGCAGTTTGCATTGTGTGTTTTAGTCTACAATTTATTGTCAAAAGCTTATAGCCATCCCTCCACCCGATTAAAAAAATATCCTATCATTAGCTTCTTAGTCGTTTTCGTATTTCAAGGCGGTTTTATTTACCTCACTTGCTTTTATGCTTTTCATCAGTTTTTTATAGGCTTTTCAGCCGATGCTTGGCTGGCCGCATTAATCTGTTCCTGCTTAATTGGGGCTTCTTACCCGCTTACACAAGTGTACCAACATGCCGAAGATAGTAAACGTGGCGACAAAACTTTAAGCCTTTTATTGGGGATTAAAGGTTCGTTCATTTTCTCGGGCTTGGTGTTTTTTTTAGGCATTAGCCTGATGTTTATTTATTGGAACAACCTTCAAAACCTATTTAATTTTTGGGTTTTCCTTTTATTTTGCACTCCTGTTTTAGCTTATTTTATTTGGTGGTTTAGCCAAGTTTTAAAAAATTATGCCGAAGCAAATTTTAAAAACACCATGCAAATGACTTTAATAAGTAGCGGCGTAATGTTGAGTTATTTTTTGTGGTTATGGTTAAAAAACTAACCAACTAAACCTCCCCATTCCATTCGCCATAAAACTGCTCTAAATAGGTTTCCATAAACTCATGCCTTTGTGCAGCTAATCGCTTCCCGGTTTTAGTATTCATTTTATCTTTTAACAACAGTAGCTTTTCATAAAAATGATTGATAGTTGGGGCAGTGGTGTTTTTATATGCTTCCTTACTTTGATTCAATGCGGGCTTAATTTCTGGATTATACAATTCGCGGTTTTTAAAACCTCCATAAGTAAAAGCTCTGGCAATTCCAATGGCGCCAATAGCATCCAATCTATCCGCATCTTGCACCACCAACATTTCTGGCGAGGTAAATTTAAGCTCCTCTAAACTGCTTTTAAACGACATATTTCTGATGATTTGCTGCACATGAATAATGGTATGCTCATCTACCGAAATGGCTTTTAAAAAGTTGCCAGCCTTTTGTGGCCCCACTTCTTCGTCGCCGGCATGAAATTTTGAATCGGCAATATCATGCAGTAAAGCGGCAAATTCCACTACTAATAAATCAACATTTTCTTCTTTGGCTATGGCTTTCGCCGATTTCCAAACCCGTTCTATATGCCACCAATCATGCCCAGCTTCTGCATGTTGCAATTCTTTTTTAACAAAGTTAATGGTGGTTTCTATGGCGTTTTGCATAAGATAAAATTAAGAGAATCATTTAATTCCCAATCATTTTTAAAAATCAATTTTTTTATTGCTCCTGATCTAAACTTTGGATCAATTTAAATGTGCAGAAAGGACATCTTTAATACTAGTCCATTTAATTTCTGGATAACGGTTATTATCATGATTTATAATATCCACTCGCCCTTCTACCATATCTCTCATATATTGCATGCCCTGCCATGCTGGGTATAATTCTGTTTTTCCGGGCGCTAAAGTTTTGCCAATGTTAATCATCAGGTTTAGTAAACCTAAACCTCCGGCTTTAATTAATCCGTATTTTTTACCACTCAACTCACTCATCAATTTGGCTATTTCTAT
>JBILPO010000043.1:0-9726 GCA_044373805.1 Pelobium sp. | reverse complement strand
AATGGAGCACAGAAAATCTACCGTAGTTTACCATGAAAGCTGGCATAAAGGGGTAATAGGCATAGTTGCATCAAGGTTAACCGAAAAATACTATAGACCTACCATTGTATTAACTCAATCTAACGGACATGTAGCTGGTTCTGCCAGATCTGTTATTGGTTATGATTTATATGAAGCATTGTGTGAATGTAGTGATTTATTGGAGCAATTTGGCGGTCATAAATATGCGGCTGGTTTAACCATGAAAACAGAAAACGTAGCCGCTTTTAGCCAACGATTTGAGGAAGTAGTTTGCGCCACCATTACAGATGATTTGCTGATTCAGGAAATTTCTATGGAAGCTGAAATAGAACTCCATCAAATTAATTCTAAATTTTTTAGAATTTTAAATCAATTTGCCCCCTTTGGACCACAAAATATGTCGCCTGTGTTTATGAGCAGAAATGTATCTTCGTATGGTTATGGCACTATGGTTGGTAACAATCATTTAAAAATGACCATTAAACAGCAAAATAGTCCCTCTTTTGATTGCATTGGTTTTGGTTTTGGGAGTCACTTAGAGCAAATTAATATGGGAAAACCATTTGACATTTGTTATACCATAGAAGAAAATGTTTGGAAAGAGAAAAGAAACATTCAGTTAAATATTAAAGGCATAAAAACATATTAATCGTTCATGATTTTAAAGGCAGAAAACCTAATTAAAAAATACAAGCAAAGAGTTGTTGTAAACAATGTGTCTTTCCATGTAAACCAAGGAGAAATTGTAGGTTTATTAGGTCCTAATGGAGCTGGAAAAACCACTTCTTTTTATATGATTGTAGGCTTAATTAGGCCAAATGAAGGAAAGGTTTTTTTAGATGATGAAGACATTACAGATGACCCTATGTATCGCCGAGCAAAAAAAGGCATTGGATATTTAGCACAAGAAGCTTCGGTATTTAGAAAATTAAGCGTAGAAGACAATATTAAAGCGGTATTAGAAATGTCTACCTTAAAAAAAGACGAACAAAAAGAAAAATTAGAAACCCTTATAGATGAATTTAGCCTACATAAAGTAAGAAAAAACAGAGGAGATTTACTCTCAGGAGGAGAAAGAAGAAGAACAGAAATAGCAAGGGCTTTAGCTGCCGATCCTAAGTTTATTTTATTGGATGAACCTTTTGCAGGCGTAGACCCAATTGCGGTAGAAGAAATTCAAATGATAGTAGCTCGCTTAAAACATAGAAACATAGGCATTTTAATTACCGATCATAACGTGAACGAAACTTTATCTATCACAGATAGGGCTTATTTACTGGCAGAAGGAAACATTATGCTAACAGGCACACCCCAACAAATTGCAGATGATGAAATGGCTCGAAAATTTTATTTAGGGCAGCATTTTGAATTAAAAATTAAAAGATTCTAAGCTCTATTTATTGATTTGAAAATACTGATTTGAAAATTTGAAGAGGTGTTAATTTGAAGATTACATGTTTAACCAACTAAAACCTAACCAAACTAAATAAATGACCATAGTAAACTCTTTTCTTAACTGGTACATGAAAAAGCGGATGCACCAGATAGAGCTTTTTATGAAATACCCTAATGAGGTACAAGAAGAGTGGTTTACATCTCTCATTAGTGATTCTATAGGTACAGAATGGGGGAAAAAACATGATTATAGGTCTATAGAAAATATTCGTCAATTTAAGGAACGGGTACCGGTACAAAATTACGATTCGCTTAAGCCATACATTGAGAAAATGCTTAATGGCGAACAAAATATACTTTGGCCTTCAGAAATTAAATGGTTTGCAAAATCATCTGGCACCACCAATGACCGTAGCAAATTTATCCCGGTAAGCGAAGAGGCTTTAGAAGAATGCCATTTTAAAGGGGGAAAAGATATGCTGGCCATCTATTGCAATAATAGACCCGATGCTAAAATGTTTAATGGCAAAAGTTTGGTTTTAGGTGGTAGCCATCAAATTAATCAGCTGAGTCCTGATTCTTTTTACGGAGACCTTTCTGCTGTAATTATTAAGAACCTACCTTTTTGGGCAGAAATGCTGCGTACGCCAGACATGTCTATTGCTCTTATGGATAATTATGAGGAAAAAATAGAGAAAATGGCTAGAGCCACTATGGATATTAATGTGACCAATATTGCTGGTGTACCTACTTGGACCATTGTTTTAGCCAAGCGCATTTTAGAACTTACCGGTAAACAAAATTTAATGGAAGTTTGGCCGCATTTAGAATTATATGTACATGGCGCTGTAAATTTTGAACCTTATAGAGAGCAGTTTAAGAAACTTATTCCTAATGAGGAGATGTATTATCTAGAAACCTATAACGCATCTGAAGGTTTTTTTGGCATACAAGATCAAAGTGATAGTAGTGATTTATTATTGATGTTAGATTACGGCATTTACTATGAATTTATCCCGATGGAAGAAGTGGATAAAGAATACCCAAATACCCTTTCTTTACATGAAGTAGAATTAGATAAAAATTACGCCATGGTTATAAGTACCAATGCTGGTTTATGGCGATATCTTATAGGCGATACCGTTAAATTCACCTCGCTTAACCCCTACCGACTAAAAATTACGGGCCGAACCAAACATTTTATTAATGCATTTGGCGAAGAAGTGATTATTGATAACGCAGAAAAAGCTTTAAATAAGGCTTGCGCCGATACTGGAGCGCTGATTAAAGATTATACCGCATGCCCTATTTATTTTAAAGAAAACGAACCTGGCGCACACGAATGGATTATTGAGTTTGAGAAAAAACCCAAAGAATTTGAGCGTTTTGTAGATATTTTAGATAACACTTTACGCGAAGTAAACTCTGATTATGATGCCAAGCGATTTAAAGACATGGCGCTTAAACGTCCAAAGGTTCATATTGCACCCAACAATACTTTTTACAATTGGTTAAAAGCTAAGGGAAAATTAGGCGGCCAACATAAAGTCCCTCGTTTAGCTAATGAGCGTAAATATGTGGATGAGATTTTAGAAATGATGAAGTAATAATCCCCATATTATATTCTCATTTTTAAGCATTATTTTTTCATTAGTAAATTCTATATTTGAATACGAATAATTGCTACGCGATAATAACTGTATTATAAAATACAAGAAAGTATCTTTTTTATTTTGAAATGCAAAAAAGCGAAGACAATTAAAGACCCAAAAAATAGGCCATCTAAATCATTTTTTAAGTCACTATAAGGGCTTTAAGGACTATTTTGAAGGATTTCAACTTTGAAGAGCAAGACGAAAACAACTAAATTATAAAGGAAAAATATTAATAATAAGTTTAGTGGATAAAATAAATAAGATAAGTTTTTCTAATCCATCAAGATTGGTATTTGGAATTGGTTCATTAGCTGATTTTGTAACTGATTTTAAACAATTAGAAAAAAAAAGATTGTTTTTATTAACGATCCCAGTAATACTAAAACAAATTTCATCATCACTTTCTGAAATAGAAGAAACAGGCGTTTCTATACTTATAAATAAGGAAATTGAAGGAGAGCCTTCATTTGCAGATTTTGATAAAATTTTATTAGAAGCAAAAAATTTCAAGGCAGATAGTGTAGTTGCCATTGGCGGAGGTAGTGTAATGGATGTAGCAAAAATGCTTGCTGCAATGCTTGGTATCAATCATAATGTCAGAGATTTTATCGGCATAGGATTACTCCCTAAAAGAAATACTTATTTAGCGTGTTTACCAACAACTTCAGGTACTGGCAGCGAAGTTTCTCCAAATGCAATATTTTTAGATGAAATAGATGGGGGAAAGAAAGGTGTCATCAGCCCATTCTTAGTTCCCGATGCAGCCTATATAGATCCAATTTTAAGTATAGGAGTGCCGGCTTCAGTTACAGCGGCAACTGGCATTGATGCTTTTACACATTGCATGGAGGCCTATGTGAATAATTTTTCACACCCAATGGTTGATGTTTATGCCCTTGAAGGGATGAGACTTATTGCATCAGGATTAACTAAAGCAGTAAAAAACGGTAATGATTTAGATGCAAGAACAGAAGTTGCCTTAGGAAGCTTATACGGAGGAATGTGCTTAGGACCAGTAAATACTGGCGCAATCCACGCATTATCTTACCCATTAGGGAGTAATTTCAAAATTCCCCATGGACTTTCAAATGCTTTATTAATGCCTTATGTAGTAGCGTTTAATTTACCAGCTGCTTACTCTAAATATGCAAAAGTAGCGCTAACTCTTGGTGCTGAGCAAAAAAGCAATGATGAAGAAACTGCACTCGAAGGGGTGGCTATCATGAAAAAGTGGGTGCTAGATTGTGGCTTACCCACTAAACTATCTGAAATAAATATCCCCGAATCAAAAATTGAACCTATGGCCACTGATGCCATAAAGATACAGCGATTGCTGAAAAATAATGTCCGAGAAGTTTCGTGGGCAGATGCCGTAGAAATTTATAAAAAAGCTTACTAATGTCATTTCTAAATAAAAAATATTCTGGCGTAGTTGTTCCAATGGTGAGTCCATTTAACTCAGAATTTTCTATTGATGTTATTTCAGCCGAAAAAATAACTGCAAAAATTGTGAATGCAGGAACAATTCCATTCATTTTAGGATCAACTGGCGAAGGGCCTTCCATGTCGCTTAATCAAAAGAGTGAACTTGTGAAAACGGTTGTAGCAACTGTGAAAAGATTAACCCATGTTTATGCAGGTTTATCAGCAAACTCTCTAAAAATAGCACTTGAAGAAGCTCATCTATTTTCTGATTTAGGCGCTGATGTTTTAGTAGCTACACTGCCATTCTATTTTCCAATCAATGAAGATCAAATGCTTCGTTATTTTGAAACACTAGCCGATAAATCTCCGCTACCAATAGTTTTATATAACATGCCAAGTATGGTCAAAAGATCAATCCCACTTGAGGTTGCAGAAAAACTAAGTAAGCATCCTAACATTGTTGGATTAAAAGATTCTGAACGTGATGAAGAACGCTTAAACAAATCCATATTAATTTGGAAAAAACGTGAAGACTTTTCCTTTTTGATTGGATGGGCTGCAATGTCTGCAAAAGGGCTAATCAATGGTGCAGATGGAATTGTACCAAGTACAGGCAACTTTTGTCCTGAGCTTTATGATGAGTTATATAAGTCCGCAATAAATGGCAATATTGAATTAGCGAACCACTTACAGGATAAAACAAATCATATTTCCTCCTTTTATCAAAAAGATAGAGATTTAAGCGAAGCCATTCCTGCATTAAAAGTAATGATGGCGTTAAGAGGCTTATGTACTCCTGAAGTTTTGCCTCCGATGTACCGTATGTCTCAAGGTATGGAAGATGATTATTCATTAAAAACACAAAAAGAATTAATAGCTCTAAATCTATAATGGAAAAAAATTTAAAACCAATATTAGCAATTACAATGGGTGACCCAGCAGGTATAGGTCCTGAAATTGCTGCAATGGCCTTTGCTGACGGCTCAATGCATAAAATATGTTATCCATTACTAGTTGGGAATACGCTCTTGATGGAAAGAGCCATTAAAATTGCAGGAGTTGACTTAAAAATCAACACCATTTACGAAGTAAAAGATGCTAAATATTTACCTAATCAAATTGATGTTTTTGAATTAGAAGTAGAGAAAGGCGACAGCATTAAATTAGGGGTAGTTTCTGCAATTGCAGGAGATCTTGCATTTAGAGCCGTAAAGAAAGCAATTGATTTAGCCTTATCAAAAGACGTTGACGGTACTGTCACTTGCCCAATACATAAAGTATCGATTAATGAAGCAGGACATCACTTTTCTGGACATACAGAAATTTACGCCCATTACACCAACACCGCAAAATACGCCATGCTACTAGTAGATGATCATATTAAAGTGATTCACGTGAGTACACATGTATCTTTAAGACAAGCTTGCGATAACGTGAAAACTAAGAGAATTATAGAGGTTATCCATTTATTGAATGATAGTTTAAAGAAAATTGGAATAGAAAATCCTCGAATAGGTGTTGCTGGATTAAACCCTCATGCTAGTGATGGCGGTTTGTTTGGATGGGAAGAAGAACGGGAAATTTCCCCAGCAATTGAAGAGGTAAAAAAAGAAGGAGTTAATGTGGAAGGACCTGTTCCACCAGACACTTTATTTGCTTTTGCAAATGGCGGAAAATATGATGGCTGTGTAGCGATGTATCACGATCAAGGTCACATTCCTTTTAAAGTAGTGGGGTTTGAATGGGATCAAGAAACTGGGAAAATGAAAAGTGTGAAAGGCGTCAACATCACCTTAGGATTGCCAATTATAAGAACATCGGTAGACCATGGAACTGCATTTGAAATTGCAGGAAAAGGAATTGCCAGCCCTGATGCATTATTTAACGCGGTGGAATATGCTGTAAAATTACATCTTAACTAAAAGAAGATATGATTGCAGTAATTGCTGATGATTTTACTGGAGCAGCTGAAATTGGAGGAATTGGCTTAAGACACGGATTAAAAGTTGTCATTAAAACTGATTTGGTTGCAACAGTTGAATGTGATTTACTAATTATTGCTTCAGACACTAGATCTCTATCTAAGGAAGATGCCAATTCGGAAATCAAGAAAATTACGAGCTATTTAATCTCCTTAAAACCGCAATTAATATTCAAAAAAATAGATTCGGCTTTAAGAGGGAATATTGAATATGAGTTAGTGGCTCAAATGGAAGTAATGAAAAAGTCTAGAGCAATTGTTGTTGCTGGAAATCCAAATTTCAATAGACTGATTAAAAATGGCATTTACTATGTAAATGACGAGCTTTTATCAGACACATACTTTGCTACCGACCCTGAATTTCCAGTGAAAACTTCGTCTGTTTTAGAGATCATAAAAAAAGGTACCGTCGCCATAACTAATTGCACATCAAACGATGTGTTACCAGTTTCAGGATTAATCATTGGTGATAATTGCAGTGAAGTAGATATGAGCCGCTGGGCAAATCATGTAGATCATGATTCTATTGCAGCAGGAAGTGCGGTTTTTTTTCATCAATTGTTAATTAAATACCATTATACCGAAAATATAACCCAACAAAACAAATTCATTATCAGAGAGAAATCACTTTTTATTTTTGGAAGTAAATTTCCAAAAAGTGAAGAACTAATAGAAAGAATTAATGCTGCCAGTATTGAGATTGTAAATATGCCTGAAGCACTATTTAAAAGTGCAGAAGTTCAAATTGCAATTATTAAAAAATGGGGAGAAGAAATAGCTAAAAGTCTAAACAATGGAAAAAAGGTTGTCGTAACCATGATTTATGATTCGGATAAATTAGAAGGTCTTTCCAAACGGATTAAAGATAATATAGGGCTATTGGTTTCAAATATCTTAGCCAAAACAACTATTGATGATTTATTAATTGAAGGAGGAGCCACAACATTTTCTATTCTAAATCAATTAAAAATTTCAGAGTTATATCCTGTAAAGGAAATTGAACCAGGGGTAATCCTAATGATTCCCAAAAACAATCCAAATTTAAACATCACCACAAAGCCGGGGAGCTACATGTGGCCAAATGAAATTTGGATTCCAAATAGCAAATTTACTATGAGATAAAACAGCTTAATAACCTTTTAATCAACTAAACCAATATTAACCTAATTAACTTATGCCAAGTTTTCCATTAAACATTATTGATTATTTAATCATTGTAATTTCAATTATTATCCCAATCATGATTAGCATTTATTTTGCGAATAAACAAAAAACAACAAATGCGTTTTTTACAGCAGGGGGCACAATTCCAGCTTGGGCAATTGGAATGTCGATTTTAGCGACCTTAATTAGCAGCATCACCTTTTTAGCCTATCCAGGCGAAGGATATTCATCCAACTGGATATTATTAGTTCAAGGATTAATGGTACCAATAACCCTACTCTTTTTCATTCATTTTGTCGTCCCACTTTATCGCAGGGTTATAAAAATTAGTGCTTATGAGTATTTTGAACAAAGATTTGGCCTGTTCGCTAGAATGTATAGTTCTATAGGTTTTTTCTTAGTCCATTTCTCAAAAATGGGAACCATGTTATTTTTAATGGCCTTGGCATTGTCAAATATGGTTGGTTCAAACACTTCACAAATGATTTGGATATTTGGGATAGTCATCATTTTATTAACTTTAGTTGGGGGAATTGAAGCGATAGTTTGGATGGATGTTTTTCAGGGATTTATGTTGATAATAGGTGGTTTAATTGCACTATTTATTATTATATTTTCTATTGATGGAGGTTTATTAACTATCCTAAAAATAGGATCTGAACAAGGAAAGACAGGATTTGGTCCTTTTGATTTTAGCTTTGTTAAGCTTACTTTTTGGGTTATGTTTCTTAATGGTATATTTTATGCAATTCAAAAATACGGCACAGACCAAACCATTGTACAAAGATATTTAACCGCAAAATCAGATAAAGGAGCCGTTAAAGCCTCTTTAATTGGCGTTTTATTAACTGTTCCAGTTTGGGCGCTTTTCATGTTTATAGGCACAGCTTTATTTGTGTATTATAAAATTAATATAGGGCAATTACCAAAAGGAATAAAAGCAGATGCTGTATTTCCTTATTTCATCATGCATAAAATGCCTGTTGGCGTAATAGGAATTGTGTTAGCCGGTCTTATTGCTGCGGCAATCTCAAGCTTAGTTTCTGATTTAAATTGCCTTTCTGCTATAACCTTAGAAGACTATTACAAAAGATTCAAGAAAAATAGCACAGAAAAACAACAAATGTTCACTAGCAAAATAACCATCGTAATAGCAGGCCTAGCCTCTATTTTAGTTGCACAATATTATGTGAACAATGATGGTGATGGTGTTTTATCAACTGTTTTCCTTCTATACTCCATCTTCTCTGGAGGAATTGCAGGAATGTTTCTTTTAGGTGTGTTCACTAAAAGAGCAAATAAACAAGGGTTATTTATCGGGATACTAGCAAGTGTTGTTTTCACTGGCTACGCAGTACTTACCTCATCTAAGATTGGAGATGGAGAATCAAGAAAATTGATGCTTGACTTAGGAATCTATAATTATATACATCATAAAATGATGTTAGGCGTTTACAGTCATATTGTATTATTTGTAGTAGGATATTTAGCGAGTTTATTTTTTAAATCTAAGAAAGACACTACACACCTCACTTATCAGGGCTATATTGAGCAAAAAAAAATTGAGCAATTATCATAATTATATTATCAAATATCCCCAATAAGGCATTAAAAAAAAGAAATAAATAATAGTCTACAAATTACATTCAATAAAAAATTGAAATCCTTGCCAATATAATAGGCAAGGATTTCTGCTTTTACAGGCAAATATCTATTCTAATTATTTATTGACCTTTGGGACATAAATAATTCCAAATAATACCCTAAATTATTGGGTTCTACATTTTTTTCACTAAAAATTTACTACCATGCAACCATTTTAACAAAAGCATCATCTACCTTTATAGAAGCATTTATGAATTTGAAACCAAAGTTTACTATAGAAGAAGTGGTGAAAGGCTGCCAAGCCGGTGAGCCTAAATTTCAGGAGTTGTTGTATAAAACTACCTCTTCTAAGATGCTAGGGATTTGCATGCGCTATGCTAAAGATCAATTTGAGGCAGAAGACATGCTGCAAACAGGTTTTGTAAAGGTGTTTAGGAAGCTGAATGATTACCGCGGAGAAGGATCTTTTGAAGGTTGGAT
>JBILPO010000406.1:0-2767 GCA_044373805.1 Pelobium sp. | reverse complement strand
TATTCACTCCGGACAGCCTCACACCACCCTTTTTGACAATATTACAGGGGGCGTTTTTTACAATCTTGGCGGACCAGAACCAGGCTATCCCCATCATGGTAAAAACTTGGTATTATGGAACTTTAACCATCAATCAGAAAAAGAGCAGTATTATGACTTTTGGGATCAAAACAAGAGAAGAAATCATACTATACCTTACCCAATATTTGTTGGTTTTACTTCTGATAAAAGCGTAACTTTTAATCATATCGGTATTAATGAATCTCAAGGCAAAGCTGTTTTTCCAACATCATTATTTGAAGCGCAACTAAAATTAAGATTATCTGCTAAATAGAAATATTTTAATATTTACACCTAAATTCCCAAAAGAATTAAAAGTATAGAAAGGTGTTTTAATGATAATCTTAGGTGTTTTAAAGCATAAGTTAATTGGTTCTCAACTGTACGTTTAGATATTTTTAGTTTTTCTGCAATTTCATTATTAGAAAGCTGCTCTTTGCGGCTCATAATAAATATTTCACGGCATCTTTTAGGTAAATCACGTAAATAAATTTCTACTCTCTTCTCTAATTCTAAAGAACGTATTTTATCTTCAATGTTATAATTATCATCAGCCTTATGATGTAGTGAATCATAATTCTCTACCAATTCAAGAGGTGAAGTTTTTATCGCTTTTAATTTTTTATAAACATGGTATCTAGCAGAAGCTGTTAAGTATGCTTTAAAAGATTCTATTTGGAGTTGTTGTCGTTTATTCCAAATGTTTAGAAATAAATCATCAACTATTTCTGTACAGGCTTCTCGGTCTTTTAAATAATTAAACGCCGTAGTAAAAACTACAGACCAATACCTCTCAAATAAAGCTTTAAAAGCCTTTTGATCATCTTTTGTTATTAAGTTCCATAAATTATTGTCGGTTAGTTCATTATGTTTTATCATTCTTTATTAAACTATCTAACATCTTTATATTTAATTAAATCTTTTTAGAAGTTACATCAATGGATAACCTATTGAATAGTTATGCAATAAAATTATTTTTTGTTGTTAAGGTTTATAATTGGTGCTCAAATAAAGGAAAATATATAGGTTAAAAAAAATATTTTTTTTATGTGTGTGCTTCCTTTGATTTTTCTCTATTTGTTATGAAGGTTTAAATTACTCCCTCAAGTAATACCTCTTCACAAACCAATTAACTAAACAATAAACCAACAAAATGAAAAAAAGAGTACTTCTGGATTTTTTCCAAAAATTATTTTTCCAAAGAAAGCTTGTGCTTGCTTTGTTGATTATTCCGCTCATGATCAATACCGTAGTGGCGCAAACAATTAGTGTTTCTGGTATTGTTAAAGACGAAACTGGGTTTCCATTACCGGGGGTTACAGTGTCTATAAAAGGTACAACTGTGGGCGCAGTAACTAATGATCAAGGTTCTTATAAGCTTAACACACCACCTAATGCAACACTTCAATTTAGGTATCTTGGTTTTACTTCTCAAGATGTTTTAGTTAATAAAAGGACTAAAATTGATGTAGTGTTAAGAGAAGATATTAGCAAACTAGATGAAGTAATTGTAGTTGGTTACGGTACTCAAACCAAAAGAGAGATTGCCGGAGCGATAAGTTCTATAAGCGCAAAAACTATTGAAGAAAGAGTTCCTGTTTCTATATTTGATGTATTTCAAGGTGCAGCTGCGGGTATACGTGTCGCATCTGATTCTGGAGCCCCTGGTGAAGAATCATCTATCAATATACGTGGGGTTTCTTCAATTTCTACAGATGGTGGGGTTCCAATTTATGTAGTGGATGGTATTATAGTAAGTAATATCAATGGAATTAGTCCAAATGATATTCAATCTATTGAAATATTAAAAGATGCAGCTTCGGCAGCTATTTATGGTGCTAGGTCAGCAAATGGGGTTGTATTAATAACAACTAAAAAAGGGGAAGATGGAAAACCTAAAATTAACTTTGCTTACACCAACAGCTATAGTAACTTGGCAAACAAACTTCTTCAGGCTAACCGTTTAGAAAGAGAAGGTTTTGATCAAAGTAACTTACCTACTCGTTTTGGTTTATACCCAGTACGTAATGATTCAACAGCATATAGCCGTAATAATGATTTCGATTATCAAGATTTAATTACTCAAACTGGCGTAAGAAGTCAGTATGACTTAAATATTAGTGGGGGTAATAAAAATCTAACCTACTATACGGGTATGCAATATTTGGATAACACCGGTATCATTCTATCATCAAAAGAAAATAGAGTTACCTTCCGTACCAATATTGATTATAGGCCCAATAACAAAGTCTTATTAGCAACTCGTTTAACTTTTGGTTATACAGATGCAAATGCTATAAATGATGGTCAGGTTTTGTCTCAGGCAGTATCAAGACCAGCATCCCAAGCTTTGTATTTACCTGATGGAACGCCTATTTATGATAATGGAGGTCGTAAACATCCAATAGAAGAAGCTAGATTAAGAGGAGATGTAAGAGGTAGATATAATGGAGTTATTGGTCAGATTTTTGAATATAATTTAACTAAAGCCATTAAATTTCATGTTGATGGATCAGCTACTTTAAACTTTCAAAATAATAGATCATTTACTTCTGGATTTTTAAATACTTCGGGTGTTGGTACGGCAACAGAAAGTATTGAAAGAATATCAAGATTACAATTTAACTCTTATGCTAACTTTAATAAGTCTTTTAATAGCGTACATAATTTTACAGGTCAAATAGGAACATCTTATGATGGATCTAAC
>JBILPO010000405.1:0-2769 GCA_044373805.1 Pelobium sp. | reverse complement strand
TTTAAGAGTTGGCCTCACTTTGTGACAATGATGTTTGGCATATTCAGTCGTTGCGACTCAATGGCTGAAACCTGCGAGGGGCTTAGGGCTATGAGTGGCAAGCTGAATCATTTAGATTTAGAGAATTCGCCTGCTAAGCGGTACATATAGTCCCAAGATATTATATGTTCCAAAATTTGCATACAGGTAAGCCGAGCTATTTTCTGTGTCGACAACAGCTATCTTGGACCAGTCACTGCATAGTCCATATGCTATCTGCAAAGCGGAATATGTTTTATGGGAGCCGCTCGGTCCCAGAAGAGCCATTTTTATATTGTCTTTTTTACGTGTAGCTGTTTTAAGTTTCATAAATTACAGTTGAAAATGGTTTTAACATGAAAGAATTACTAATAATAGCTTTACTCACCATTAAGCCACCAAATACACAGCAGTACGGAACTTTTAAAGATGAACGTAATGAAAATTATTATACAGTAAAAATTGGTAGCCAAGTATGGATGGTACAGAATCTTGATATTAATACTTTTAATAATGGAGATCCAATACCACAAGTAGTATCTTCTGAAGAATGGAGACAGGCTGATAAAAATAAAAAACCAGCATGGTGTTATTATTGGAATGATAAAAGCTTAAGTAAAAAATATGGCAAGTTATATAATTGGTATGCTGCTACTGATCCTAGGGGATTAGCTCCAAAAGGTTTTCATATTCCCTCAGATATGGAATGGAGAGAGTTGTATGCTTTTCTAGGTGGAATAAAAACGGCTGGGAATAAACTTAAAAATAAAACTGGCTGGTTACAAGAAGGAAATGGGAGTAATAGTGTTGGCTTTTGTGGGTTACCTGCAGGCCAACGGGGAGATTTAGGAGACTGTGATTTTGTATCACTTGGTCTTAGTAGTTTTTGGTGGAGCACCACTGAGTTTAAAAAGGAATATGCTATGGTTTCTTTTTTATTTTCGGCATTTGACATGGTTGACCACGGTCAATTTTCTAAGGGTAGAGGATTTAGTGTAAGATGTATCAAGAATTAATAACAAAAGGGACCAGCTGTTACACTAATCCCTCTTCACAAAGCATCCATTAACCACAAGGAAGGTTTGATCTTACCTGTCTTATGAAGTGGTAGTGGATATCAATCTTTGTTTGTGGGTGTTCCACTGCTGTAGATACAGCCTCTCCTTATGTTTGGCACTTTGTGGCTTCTTTTACAAGCTGGCTACCTCCATGACGCGGGTGTATCCAATCAGACTTTCCTGTCTTGACTGTAGGCGAATCTATACTGCAAACGCATTATTTCCCCAGTGCCTGTGTTTGTGAAATCATACGGATCAAAGATGGTCCGAACGATTTCTCGAGGTAGTCTTTGGCCAAGCATACTCTGAGCAATATTGGCGTCAAAGGTGGACGGTGTTCTGCAACGTCTTACAGTTGCATACTGTAGGATTAATGACCATTATGCTTTTGGTGTCTATGTAATTAATTTTTTGGGAATCATATATATATATATATATACAATATGTTTAAAAGAATATATTGGGTCCCTTTATTTATAATCATAATATTGGGAGCATGCAGTACTACCTATGTTCAACTTTACAAAACAAAGTCTATGAACATTTCTAATGATGAAAGATCATTTAAGTTTGAAAATGATAGCATAGAAATCAATTATTCTTTTTGGGCAGATAAAGGAATTATGTCATTTAGCGTAACTAATAAACTACCAATTCCAATTTATATTGATTGGAAAAAGTCAAATTTCATTTCCAACAATGATAAATTTAATTACTGGGATGATGAAGAACGTTCTAAGGGAATTAACCTTGGAAATCAAATCAATTCAGGATATTTATACAAAGGACCATTATTGATTCCTTATTTGTCTATTTATGAATATGCTTCAGCAAGTATTACTTATTCCGTTTCTAATAAAGTTAAACCAGAACGATTAACATTTATGCCCCCAAAATCTATTATTTATAAATCTCCATACTATTTAACTACTAGTAATTATCCAGATAAAATCAATTTTGAAACCAAAAAAGAAAAAAGATTAGACAAGTCAAGAAAAAGTACCACTATATATTTAAAATCATTTACAAAAGAAAACTCACCTCTCATATTTAGGAATTTTCTTACTTTTTCTTTTTCAGAAGATTTTAAAAATGAATTTTATATTGATAATGAATTTTTCGTAAGGGAAATTGAGTTCATTGATAAAAGACATTTTGAAGGCTACATATTCGTAAAGGGAAAATCAAAATTTATAAATAAATATCAAAGAGGAGTTGACTTCTATAGAAGGTGATTTTTAAGAGGTAAATTTAAAAATAAGTTCACCCTCTAATATATGAGGGGACTTATTTTAATTTAAATACCAGCTGTTGCTGCTTCCTTCCAAATTTTCTCTTACTAAACAGACAGATTAAGTAAGTATCTTATAGATTGATAACTCCATCTTAATCTAACTCTTCCTTTGTTGTTAATAATTGCTACTGTACCACGAGAATTTTTGTGACCAGTTTATACCCATTTGATACCCAAATTAGCGGTTATAGTGTCATATTTGGCTGTATACATGTTTTATTACAGAATAGTTATAAAACAACAAAACCCTTAACTAGTAAGGGTTTTGTAAAGAGTAAGCTGTGGAGAATAGCGGATTCGAACCGGTGACCTCTTGCATGCCATGCAAGCGCTCTACCAACTGAGCTAATTCCCCAATTGGGTGCAAATATAGTTGCACTTGCCATTGGTTCCAAAAGG
>JBILPO010000404.1:0-2774 GCA_044373805.1 Pelobium sp. | reverse complement strand
AACCATCGAATAGTTTTAACTCAAAAAAAAAATATGTTTTGGAGATGCGCTTGATTCTGGAAAGATTGTTAGATGTAAGGAAGGTGTGATAGCTTTTCAAAGTTATTAGCATTTGTTTCTGAGGAAATTAGCGTAGGTAAATTTAAAGTAGAAATTTTATAAAACTACCACCATACCCGGCGCCGAAGATTGGAAAGGCGACGGTATAAGTAGGATTAGATGCTAACTATACGGAATTACCATAAATTAAAGCTGTCTTTAGCAAGAGATAGCTTTTTTTATGAGTTGTATGCTTCTACGCTTTAATTTTATATTTTTGAAAATGGACCTGATAGAAGTAAATAACGTTACAGCAACAAAAGAGTTAGATAAAGTTTTTAAAATAAGAACTATTGTTTTTGTTGAAGAGCAAAATTGTCCGCCTGAGTTAGAATGGGAAAATGAAGATGTTTCACATCATTTTTTAGCAACTTTTGAAGGTGAGGCTGCTGGTGCTTGCCGCTGGCGCCAAACAGAAAAAGGTTATAAGTTAGAACGGTTTGCTGTTTTACCTGAATTTAGAGGAAGAGGAATTGCTCAAAAGATGGTGCAAACAGTAATAAGTGATTTGCCAAAAGAAGCTAATTATGTTTATTTACATGCTCAACTAGATGCTATGCCTCTATATAAAAAATTTAATTTTATGGCAGAAGGAGATCAGTTTGAAGAAGCCGGAATCCAGCATTTTAAAATGGTTTTAAAAAAGTAATTTCAACCTAAAAAATGATGAGTATTAAAAGAAGAGAATTTTTAAAAAACACTTCCCTTGCCGGTGCATTAGTATTGGGAATTCCAGAAATAGTAAATGCAGCGATGCCTAAATTTCCCTCTCTGAAAATCTCAAAAGGAAATACCATTCTTTTTCAAGGAGATTCTATTACAGATGCTGGTAGAAAAAAAGAAGATAACTTATTTAACAACCCAGCAAGTTTAGGAACTGGTTATGTGGTACAAGCAGCTGCAGAAATGCTGCTTTCTCATGCAGATAAAGATTTAAAAATTTATAACAAGGGGATTAGCGGAAATAAAGTTTTTCAATTAGCTAATAGATGGGAGAACGATTGTTTAGCTATTAAACCAGATGTATTGAGCATTTTAATTGGTGTGAATGATTATTGGCATAAACATAATGGTAAATATGATGGCACTGTAGAGGTTTATAGCAAAGATTTAAAAGCACTTTTGCAAAGAACATTGCAAGTTTTGCCTAACGCTAAATTAGTTATTGGAGAACCATTTGCGGTGAAAGGCATAAAAGCTGTAGACGACACTTGGTATCCCGAATTTGATACCTATAGAGCAGCTGCTAAAGAAATTGCAAAAGAATTTAATGCTGTATTTGTACCTTATCAAAAAGTTTTTGATGAAGCCCAAAAAGTTGCTCCGGGTGCTTATTGGACTGGAGATGGAGTACACCCCACTTTAGCTGGTGCAAAGCTAATGGCTAGCGCTTGGTTAAAGGCCGTAAAAGGATAATTTTATATTAAAAAAACAGCTAGAAAATTTTTGACGAAAACAGTAAAGCTTCTTGCCAAGCTTCGTTGTTTAAACTTAAAGTTTCTGGGCTGTCTTTAAAGTATCTTATTACGTTTTCTGTAGCAATATTGCCGGTAAGCTTGTCAGTTGCCATAGGGCAGCCTCCGAAGCCTTTTAATGCGGTGTCAAATCTGGTACAGCCGGTTTCAAATGCTGCTTCTATTTTATGAAGACTGCTTTCTGGGGTAGCATGTAAATGCATTCCCCATTCTACATTTTGGTATTGTTGTAATAAATAAGGGTAGATTTCTTTGATTTTTTCTACAGATGAAACCCCGGTAGTATCAGCCAATGATAAAACTTTTATGCCTTTAGTTATTAATTCTTCTGTCCATTTACTTAAAATATCTATATTCCAGGGATCACCATATGGATTTCCGAAACCCATAGAAAGGTAAACTACAGCGGTTTTATGGTGTTTTTCGCAAAGGTTTTGAATTTCTTCTACCCTTGATAATGATTCTGTAATACTAGAGTTGGTATTCCTTTGCTGAAAAGTTTCGGAGATGGAAAAAGGGAACCCTAAATAGTTAATTTCCTCAAAATTACAAGCTTCTTTTGCGCCTCTTTCATTAGCTACAATGGCTAATAATTTTGTTTTTGTATGGCTTAAATCTAGTTTTTTTACTAACTCGGCGGTGTCTTTCATTTGTGGTATGGCTTTCGCCGATACAAAACTCCCAAAATCAAGGGTATCAAATCCCACTTTTAAAAGCAGGTTGATATACTCGGCTTTTAATGCTGTTGGAATAAATTCGTGAATTCCCTGCATGGCATCACGTGGGCATTCTACTAGTTTAATGGCTGACATTTTAGATGATTAGTTTGTGAGCAAATTACAAAATTGCTATGAATTTGCGCTCATTTTTAACAAGTGCCTCATTTGATTTTACGACATTGTAAATACATTGAAAGTCCAATAAATTTAGCTCGGTTTAAGTCTGTTATGCCATAGAATATGATCTGCGATCGTTTTTAACGAGTGCTTATATTGGTTTCTCGACTTTGCCGATACTTAGTTAAAAAGCAAAAGCCTAAATAAACTAAACGGGATGGTAGCATTTGTTTGAGCTCTTTACCGATTTTTTTCGGTAAAAGCGAGTGCATACAGCCCGACTGGCGTGACTAAAAATCTATTACAATTGCTTTCCAAAAAAAAATTATTTTGCTTGCGCTTCTTCCATCATAGATTGTCGGTT
>JBILPO010000042.1:0-9780 GCA_044373805.1 Pelobium sp. | reverse complement strand
TAAGATCTAATAAGGTTGATTTTCCTCCACCAGATGGACCTACCAAAGCAACAGTTTTTCCTTTAGCAATAGAGAGGTTGATGTCTTGTAATATTTGCTTTTCACCATAAAAAAAATCAACATGGTTTAAGCTAATTTCGGTTTTAAAATCTCCAATAATTACGGCGTCATTAGCATCTTCAATAGCTGGTTTTGTATCAATTAATTCTAGAACTCGTTCTCCGGCAGCTAAACCCTGATTGATATTACTAAACGAGTCTGAAATAGCTTTAGCCGGACGAAGTAACTGTGAAAAAGCAGCTATGTAAGTAATGAAACCCGCTGCGGTAATGCTTGAATTATTTTCAAAAACCAAAGAGCCACCGTAAATTAAAATCCCCGAAAGAGTAAGCACACCTAAAAATTCTGATACGGGAGAAGCCATTTGTTGCCTTCTGGCAATTGATTTATTAATATTAGAATACTTGTTGTTTTCTGTATTAAACTTGTTGTGAATGTAGGGTAAGGCATTAAAAGCTTTAACAATACGCATCCCACTAATGGCTTCATCAACATAGCTTACCATTACTCCGAATGAGTTTTGAGATTCTGTGGCTTGGGCTCTTAGGCTTTTCACGATGCGCCCAATTACTAAACCCGAAACTGGAAGTAGTAGTAGCGTAAATAAAGTTAATTGGGCGGAAATTGTAAATAAAAGGTATAGGTAGCCAATAATCAACAACGGTTCTCTAATAATAACTTGTAGCGTATTGGTAACAGAAAATTGTACCACCTGTACATCAGAGGTTATTTTTGCGATAATATCTCCTTTTCTCTCACTATTAAAAAAGTGAAGATGTAATCTTGTTACTGCTTCAAATACAGATTTTCTTAGGTTTAATAGGGTGTAAATTCTCAAATTCTCCATTATCCGTTGAGACAGGTATCTGAAAACATTGCTTAAAAACACACACAAAACTAAAGAGATAGCTACAAAAATTAAGGCGCCTTTTTGCCCGTTAATTTGAATATAAGAATTGAATTGATAATTAAAAAGATCAGAAAAGTATTGAAATGTCCAATCAAAATGAGGTAATTGATTTATTTTTTCATTTGTGTTTTCTCCTTGTTGCTTAAATAAAACGTTTAAAACTGGCATTAATAAAGAAAAAACAACAGTGTTGAATAAGGCATACAAGAGTGTAAATAAGAAATATGGAGCGGCAAATTTTCCTATGGGTTTTGCAAAAGATAATAAGCGAAAATAGGTTTTCATTAATATGAATTAAAATTGTTGATATCCGTTTGGGATAGTTTTTATGTTTTGTTTTACTGTTTGTTCATAAACAAATAGGTTATCCATCTCTTTTTCTCTAGTATTTATTTTGTGATGTAGATGAAAACAAACAGCTATCATTTTAAATTGTCTTCTTAACGTACCATTGTTAACTAATCTGGCAGCAAGTTCAATGTCTTCATGTCCCCAGCCATTAATTTCATTATTATAGCCATTTACCAGTATAAAATCTTTCTTCCAAAAAGCAAAATTACAGCCTCTAAGGTTGTTGGTTCTGTATTTATTCCCAAAAAACAAAGGAGCTAAAAAAGGAATTCGGGTTGCATTAATTTTTGACCTAACATGATTACTCAACACAGAAAAATCAAATGTTTTTAGTTTTAATATTTCTTGAGTTAGGTTTTGATGCAGCATCGCTCTACTGCCTTTTATGAAATGGTTTTCTTTGGCAAAATGAAGATGATCTTGAATGAATTTAGGATGAAGGATTATATCGCCATCAATTTGTACTATATAATCATTTTCGGCTTCTCTAATAGCTTTATTCATGATGATGGTTTTTCTAAATCCCTCATCTTTATGCCAAACATGTTTGATGTTGAGTACTCTTTTATAAGAATCAATAATTTCTTTTGTTTCTTGGGTAGAGCCGTCATCAGCAATTATAATTTCTGAAGGGATAACGGTTTGTAAAGTCACGCTTTTTAAAACCAATTCTAAAGCTTCGGGCCAGTTATAAGTTGAAATTAATAAAGTGCACTTTTCTAAGCGTATCATTGAATTTTATCGAGAATTAATTTTAAGCTATCTTGGTGTAGCATAAATGTTGACGGTTTTTTTAAATTTCAACATATCTGTGTTTTTATCCAATTTCTCTACTCTTAAGTTAATATTGAAATCTTCAAAATAAAAAATATCATAACCATTTCTGGCTAAAACATCATAAAGCTCAATTTTAGCTTCATCACTCGCTTCTCCAAAGCTCTCTGCAATAATAACAGGCTTACATCCTTGTATTAAATCAGTAATAGATTTAATAATTTCTTTGTCGTAACCTTCAGCATCTATTTTGATAAATGATAATTTATTCATCCAATCTGGATAATTCTTCTCTAAAAAGGATTTCAGATTTACGCCTTTAATTTTTCCTGGCTGAACAAACCTACCATGCAAGCTATCTTTTGTTGGTGAAATGGCGCCATTAGCAAAAGAAGCTTCTGATGAAACAAAGAAAAACTCTTCATCCTGAGCTGAAATAGCATAAAGTTGAGGAACTAAGTGATATTTATCTTGGTTTAAAGAGGCATTGGTTTGAAGAATTTTGAACACAAACGGATTAGGATCAAAGCCAATTGTTAATCCACTTTTGCCAGTGCATAAAGCCATTGGTACGGTGGTGTCTCCTATGTTTGCTCCAATATCGATAGCAAAACTACCTTCTTTTATAAATTGATTAAAAAACTCAACCATAGCAGAGTCTATTTTAATTTGAGGAACTAAAGGATTAGACCAGTTGGCAAATTCTATAGCGCCATATTTACCCAAATCAAAGGTCTCAATTTGTGGTGGGTACTCTTGGGTAATTCTCCTTGCTCTTTTTCTCGCTAAAGAATTCTTAATGTAACTGAACATATTTATTAGTAATTATATATTGGTATTTTTTTCTAATTAAGGTCTAAAAAATTAGATTAGGAAGGGAATAAATTTCTTTATAAATGGATAACTCACTAACTATTTTAAGAAAAGAAAGATACTGTTCTATCACACTATTTCAAAATTAATTTTTTGTTCAATGGAAACTATCGTAAAATAGGTCGCCATCAATTTAGTTGATTTTATTATAGTTTTTATACTCAAATGGGCGATAACCCGTTTTCTCTTCTATCAACTTTAAAATTCTCCTTCTTAGCGACAGTTTTTTCTTGATAAGAGTTGGGTCTATAGAAAACTCCCAATTTGTATTGGTAATTCTTTGTTGAATAGCGATGGGATGAGAGCCCGTAAATTTCTTTAATTCATCGGCATTTCCATAATCAAAGTTTTGTGCTTTTGGTATATTGGTTTCAATCCAATCATCTTCATGATAAAACTTGTTAAAGTTTCTAACCTTATTATTTAATCCATGAGGCGGTTTTACCCAACCATAGTGATAAACATAGGCTTCTATTTCTTTAACCTTTATTTTTCTACCGTCAATTCTTAAGCCTTGCGCATCTCTGTATGAAGAAATACCTTCTAAATTCTTCACAATTCTTATTTCCTTGCGGTACCATCTTCTAGAAACAGCTACATAATCATAAGAACCATAAAAATGGATATACTTAAAAAGCAAGCCCTCAATGTTTTTATCATTTAGGCAGGCTTCCATTTCTTTTTTAATCTCAGCATGGTATTTTTCATGAATAAGCTCATCGCCCTGAATATAAAATGCCCAATCAGCATCTTTTGAAATGGCTTTAAATGCTTTATCTGTTTCTAAAGCAAAGGTTTTACCTCCTTCTCTTACCTCATCATCCCAAGTGGTTTCAATAATTTTGATTTTAGGAGAATTTATAGATTGGAGCAATTTCAAGGTATCATCGGTAGAATTACCATGAGCGATAATAAATTCATCACATAAGGGCAAAATGGAAGTTATCGCTTCCACAACAGGATAATCGTTAGTTATAGCGTTTCTTATGAATGTAAAACCGGCTACTTTCATGTTTGAGATTTCATATTAAGATTAGGAAGTAAAAGTAAAAAAAATAGTATACAGCCACCACTAATCTGTCTTTCTAAAGTATTATCAGAAAACATATGAAGGAAAAAAGGCACCATCAACCAAAAAATTAGCTGGTTTTTTTTCGTTTCTTTTATAATTAGAATCAGAAAAACAATAAAAATAATCACCGTAAATGGGATTCCAAAAGAGGCCGCGTAGTAAAGAAATTGGTTATGAATAAAAATTCTGTTTTCAGGAATCAATAAATAGGAGTCTTTTTGATATTGGGTTTGCATCTCATCTTTTAAATCAGATGGAGATACGCCAAACCAAATATTTCTTTTAATAATTTCTGTTGTGCATTTTATTGCCGCCCAACGCTGACCCAATGATTGAAAGTTTGGATTTTTATTTTCAATAATAGAATAAATATCTTTTACTGTATTCTCATATCTGGCCTTTACAGGGGGTACAGTTTTAACAAGAAAAACGGCACTAAGGGAAATTAAAACCAAATAAACCAATTTAATGTACTTTTTTAAGATAAACGTTTGATAGATGAGGTATAAAACGCCAAGTATAAATATGCTCAGTAAAGAAAACCTAAAAGAAATAACACAAAGTTCAAGAAAAAAGATAATCGAAAGAGCTGTAAGAAAAAGTAATTTTAATTGCTTTTTTTCAATAGATATAAAATAAATAATAAGGACAAAAGAAACGGTGCTTAACAAGCCTAACTCAGTATGTACTGGCCCAATTACCGATACTATATTTTTACTTACCTCAACCTGTTTAATAAAATGCTCATAATTTAAAAGAACATAAATACTATCAATAGTTAAACAAACAAAACAGCACAAAATAAAGAAAGCTAATAGATATTTTATTTTTACTTGATTAAGTTTTGGAGCTAATAAAAACCCAAATGGTAATAAAATCAAGTAATTAACCTTAAATACAATGCTCTTCCACTCATTTATATCCTTGGTATTAAAAATACTCAGAATGAAGGCGACATAAATCGCAAGAAATAAATACTGAATTAAGCCAATTTTTATTTCTTTATTTTTATTTTGATAAAACGATATTAAACTACCTAATAGGATTAAAACGGTGCTTATGGATAGTAAGGCTCTTGAGTAAAACAAACCAAAAACTAAAAGATAACAAGACCATTCAAAAGCATTATTGCTAATGAAAGAAGAATAGTTTTCTTTGCTTACTATCTTGCTCATTTTAAAATGATATTTTTACTTTAATTTATACCAAAGGTAAATTAATGTTAGAGAAGGCAAAACAGTTAATAAATCAGCTTCAAAATGGGAATGTAAAAGCACTGGCCAGATTATTAACTATTGTAGAAAATAATTTAGCTGGCGCCGATGATATCCTAAAGGCCTTAAAAATTAAAGAAGTTCCTGTTGTTGGAATTACCGGCCCGCCGGGAGCCGGAAAAAGTACCCTGGTAAATTCGGTTTTAAATGAGCTTTCTAAAAATCATAAAACAGCTATTTTAGCTATTGATCCTACTTCACCATTTAATATGGGCTCCTTGTTAGGAGACCGTATTAGAATGACAGATCAGTTTAATAATAAAAATGTCTTCATCAGGTCATTAGCAACAAGAGGTTCTTTAGGAGGTTTATCTGCCAAAACCATCGAGATGGTTGACGTCCTTAAATCGGCTGATTTTGATTATATTTTTATAGAGACAGTAGGTGTTGGGCAATCAGAAATTGAAATTGCCGGTCTTGCAGATTTAACTGTTGTGGTTTTGGTGCCAGAAGCTGGAGATGAAATTCAAAGCATAAAATCGGGTTTGATGGAAATAGCAGATATTTTTGTAGTAAATAAAGCCGATAGAGAAGGTGCGGATACATTTGCAAATCATTTAAAAATGATGTTAAATCATCATCATCAACCCATTCCCGTTTTAAAAACAATTGCATCACAGTCTCAAGGAGTTCGAGAATTAATTGAACAAATTAAAGGGGTTTCTGCAAAAAATAATTTAAGAAAACCTTATTTATTAGCTGAGAAGGCTTGGCGATTGATTCAAAACTTTAGAATGAAAGACTTGAACAAAGAAAAGCTTCAGCAAGAAATTGCCGAAGCTTTAAAAAAAGATTTTAATCTTTATCAATTTGTAGAGAAATTCAAGAATTCATAATCTCTTCTATTTCATCTGCATCAATAGGAATATTGGCCATTAAATCTACCGGTCCATTAGGCGTAATTAAAATGTCATTTTCTAAACGCACACCCAATCCTTCTTCCAAAATGTATATTCCGGGTTCGCAAGTTAAAATATTACCTACAGCAAATGGTTCATATCTGCTTGCAAAATCATGAACATCTATCCCTAAATGATGTGAAGTGCCATGCATAAAGTATTTTTTGTAAGCAGGTATTTTTGGGTTTTGCTTTTCTACATCATGTTTATCTAACAAACCCAATTTAATTAGTTCGCTGGTCATAATCTTACCTACTTCTTCATGATATTCGTTCCATATAGTTCCGGCAACAAGCATCTTTGTGGCTTCTTTCATTACATGATGCACCGCCTTATAAACGTCTTTTTGTCTTTTGGTAAATTTTCCGCTTACCGGCACAGATCTACTTAAATCTGCATTGTAATTGGCATACTCGGCACCAAAATCAAAAAGAATAACATCGCCTTCTTTGCAAGGCTGATTATTATCGTTGTAATGAAGTATACAGGCGTTTTTGCCAGAGGCAATAATTGGTGTATAAGCATGTCCAGAGGCTTGTTGTCTGATAAATTCATGAATAATTTCTGCCTCTATTTCATATTCTTGAATTTCAGGTTTTATAAATTTCAAAATTCTTCTAAAAGCATCTCCAGTAATATCACAAGCTTTTTGAGTATAAAATATTTCAGTCTCAGATTTTATTGGCCGTAAAGATCTAAAGATTAAAGCAGCCCTTTCATAATGATGTAAAGGATATTTTGATTTCAACTCTTCTATAAACCTGATATCTTTATAAGGTACCGTATGCGCATACCTATCGTTTTCGTTTGTATTTAAATAAATACAATCAGCATAGTGGATAATTGCAGATAAAATATTCCAGAATTCGTCTATCCAATAAATATTTTGGATTCCTGATATTTTTCTGGCTTCTTCAAAAGTATATTTATGTCCTTCCCAAATTGCAATGTGTTCATTTGTCTGTCTTAAAAACAGGACTTCTTTATACAACGGATTAGGACAATCGGGAAAAAGTAAAAGAATAGTTTGCTCTTGATCTATTCCAGACAGATAAAATAAATCGGGATTTTGCTTAAAAGGATAAATTTGATCCCCGCTTCTTGGAAATTCATCACTAGAATTAATAATTGCTAAACTATAATTTTTAAGTTTAGAATTAAAATTTAATCTATTTTTTGAAAATAATTTAAAATCCGAAAGTTGATATTTCATTTAAAGGATATAATTTTATAATTACAAATCTTTTATAGTTATTTTTGTCGTAATTAAAGTTTGGAACAGATTTTGAATACTTGTTCATGTCAAACTTATAATTAATTTTACAAATAATTAAGCAATTAAATTTGTTAACCTTAAAAAAGAATTTATGAATTATTCTACATTCAAAAAAACAGTCGCTTTGTCATTAGCAACTGCTTTCGCTATAACTGCGAATGCACAAGATGCTACTACTAGCGCAACTTCTAGCCCCGCCAAAGTATTTGGTGGAAGAGCACAGTACAGAACATGGACCTTTGGGGTTAATGGTGGTTTTACAGTTCCGGCGTTAGTTATTGGCGGTACTAACGATTTTGGAAAAAACGTTGGATTAGGCGAATATACTTTCGGAGAGTATTACGGAATTTCGCTTAGAAAGCAATTAACTCATGCTTTTGGCTTACAGGGTAATCTGAATAGAGGTCATGTTATTTCGTACAACAAAGGTGCTGCAAATAAGATCGGCATTTTAGGTGGATCAGGCCCGTACAGTACTTCAAAAACAAAAGTTCAGTATGATGCTAATTTAAGCGCCGTTGTTAATGTTGCTACTATTGATTTTCTAAGTAGAGAAAATGCAGTCAACTTCTATTTAACTGCAGGTTATGGCTTAATGGCTTATAGCTCTGCGCTTTACACCACTTATGATAATGGTGATGGAACTCCAGCTATTGATAATAAAGGTAAATACGATGGTGGTAACGATGATTATACTAAACAAGCTTACATTCCAGTTGGTTTAGGATTCAAGTTTAAATTAAACGATAGAGTTGCTTTAGACTTGGGTCATCAGATGAAATTTATTGATGGTGATAATTTTGACGGTGTTTACGCTAATGGAAATTCAAAAGATAAATTTTCTTACACCCACGCAGGTTTAGAGTTTTCTTTAGGTGCTAAATCTAAGCCAGATTTAAACTGGGTGAATCCAATTGCCATGATGTATGATGAATTAAAAGATCCTACGTTACGTCAAGAAGTTGAAGCTTTAAAAGGTAGAGTAACCAATGTTGAACAAGCTGTTGAAGATTTGAAAAAAGATTCTGATGGTGATGGTGTTGCTGATCATTTAGACAAATGTCCTAATACTCCAGCAGGTGCTAAAGTTGATGGTGCAGGTTGTGAAATAGATACAGATGCTGATGGTGTTCCAGATTGGAAAGATAAATGTCCAACAGAAGCAGGTACCGCTGAGTTAAACGGATGTCCAGAAATGGAAACCGCTACAATGAAAGATGCTCAAAATATTCAATTTGAATTTAATTCTTCTGTGTTAAGAACTTCTTCTTATGCTTCTTTAGATAAAGTATCTTCAACGATGAGAGCTGATAACAACATGAAGTTGCAGTTAGATGGTCACGCTTCTGAAGAAGGTACCGAAGAGTATAACATGCAGTTATCTATCGATAGAGCTAACGCAGTTAAAACTTACTTGGTAAATTCAGGTGTTGACGCTAAAAGAATAATGACAAATGGTTATGGCGAAACTCGTCCAATTGCATCAAATGCAACAGAACAAGGTCGTGTGGCTAATCGTCGTGTTGAGTTTAGACAACTATAACTAAAAACATTAATTTGTAAAAAAAGGGAGTTCATACGGACTCCCTTTTTTTTATTTTTAGATTTGACTATGATGTATTTTTTTAGAAAAAAAGATCCCAACAGACCAGATAATTTTAATCTGAGGGCAATGCATTGGATTAACCGCATAGCTATTATCGTTTTCCTTGCCGGTATAATTTGGAAACTCATAGACTTATTTATTTTAAAAAAATAATATTAAGCATATGAAAATAATAATTAATACTCCAAATGCTCCAGCTCCTATTGGTCCATATAGCCAGGCGGTTTTAGTAAATAATATGCTTTTTGCTTCTGGTCAAATTGCTATAGATCCTGCTTCTGGAAATATTATTGACAAATCTATTGAAGAAGAAACACATCAGGTGATGAAAAATATTAAGGCAATTTTGGATGCTGCCGAAATGACATTTGATGATATAGTTAAAACCTCCATTTATTTAAGTGATATGGATTTTTTTGGAAAAGTAAACGATACTTATGGACAGTATTTTAGTGCTGATTTTCCTGCTAGAGAGACCGTAGCTGTAAAAACATTACCTAAGAATGTAAATGTAGAAATATCAATAACGGCTATTAAATTTTAATGAGTAAAAGGCTTCTAGGGTTATTAGCTGCTTTAGGTGCAAATATTATTTGGGGATTTTTTTCAATTGCATTAAGGTTTTTAAAGGATTACTCAGTAGATCAAATTTTATATTATCGCATTTTTGTTTCTTTTATTATTT
>JBILPO010000403.1:0-2780 GCA_044373805.1 Pelobium sp. | reverse complement strand
ATTTTCCAGGATTAGAGAAAACTATTGAACACCTTATTAACGGAAAAATAGAATACATTGTGGTGTTGGGCACAACGGCAGAATCAGCCACGTTAACTAGTGAAGAAAAGAAACAAATTTTTGAATTTACTGCTCAAAAAGTAAATAAACGTATCCCTTTAGTGGCTGGCATTGGCGGCAATAATACGTCTGAAATTGTTTCGGCAGTAAGCCAATTCCAAATTGATGGGTATGAAGCCATACTTTCTGTAGTTCCATATTACAACAAACCTACTCAAGAAGGCATTTTTCAGCATTATAAAGCCGTTGCAGCAGCAGCTACTTTACCCATCATTTTATACAATGTACCCGGTCGTACAGGTGTTACCATGTCGGCAGCAACTACGCTTCGCTTAGCAAAAACAGTTAAAAATATCATCGCTGTAAAAGAAGCCTCTGGTAATTTCGACATGTTTAATGAAATTGCAGCCAATAAACCTGCAGGTTTTGATTTAATTTCTGGCGATGACCCAGTCACCCTTCCAATGATTGCTTTGGGTGCTGTTGGTGTAATTTCTGTTATCGGAAATGCTGTTCCTTTGGCTTTTTCAGAAATGGTTAGAACTTGCTTAAAAGGCGATTTTAAAACTGCCCAACCAACTCATTTTAGCTTGTTAGAATTTACTCATTTGTGCTTTGCAGAAGGCAACCCAGCAGGCGTAAAAGCAGGAATGAAACAATTAGGAATTTGCGATGACCATGTGCGTTTGCCATTGGTAAAAGTTTCTGATGAGACAAGATCAAAAATTATTACCGAAATTAATAAACTGAATTAAATCAAATTACAGCTTTAGATTCTTTTTGAATTTAAGCCTTCAATCTGAAATATACTTTTTGAAAAGGTGCTGCTGTGCAAATAATTTAAGATAGCCCTGTGTTTTGCTCTATCTCCCAATAAAAAATTGGGAGGATGCCGCTGCCACCCAGGTTTATTTTACTTAGGTTTGTGCAAAAAACCAATTAAGAAGAGGAGCTCAAATTAACTTAAACTCTTCTTTTCAACAATCTGTTGTTATAATTTTTAAAATAATATTAAAACAACATCATTAACAATTTAATTAGTTTATCTTTCGAAATTAATTAATAACGCTAAATGGCATTTCTAATCTTCTTTATCCTTCATTGGTATCTTTCTTTATTCTTTCAATCTGTATTTCATCATCGTTATGCGGCACACAGCCAATTCACTATGAATAAAGGTTGGGAAAAGTTTTTCTTTATTGGTTGCTTTATCACACAAGGTTCATCTTACCTCAGCGCTAAAGCTTATGGTTTATTACACCGTTTGCACCACGCTCATACAGATACGGAATTAGACCCACATTCTCCAAGTTACTCTACCAATATTGGCACCTTATTACTTAAAACACGTAATAGCTATAACGATATTTTTCTAGGAAAAACTGTTGTAGAAGAACAATACCATAAAAATTTACCCGATTGGAATGCTTTTGACAAATTAGCTCACAACTGGATAGCTCGTGTATTATGGGGAGCAACTTATGTAGTAATCTATTATTTTATTGTTACCGCTTGGTGGATGTGGCTTTTTTTACCAATAACCTTTGCATTAGGAGCTATACATGGTTTAGCTATTAATTGGTGGGCACATAAATTTGGCTATAGAAATTTTGAAAACGAGGACACTTCTAAAAACATTCTTCCCTTAGATATTTTATTCTGGGGCGAAGGTTATCATAACAATCATCACCAATTCCCCGGAAGACCAAATTATGCCATAAAATGGTTTGAGGTTGATTTTGGATATACGATGGTACGTTTACTCAATAAAATAGGCATTGTACAATTAAAAAAATCTAAAAATATTATCCCATCATTGGTACCTATAAGTTCAGAAGCGCAAATAATGAGTGCTTAAATCAGATTTAGTTTTATTCATAAAAAAGGAGAGTTCTTGTGTGGAACTCTCCTTTTTTGTTTATTTAAAATACTTTACAAGTAGTTTCTGTTGGGTTGGCTGCGGAAGCTTTATAAATTCAGGGTTAGCTTTTCTAAAAGCCAACATTGCATCTTGTTGAAGAAATGCGAGATCTGCAAATTCCTTAGACTTTTTAAAGCCCGCTTTATTAAGGCAATTGATTAAACTAGGTTTATTTTTAAAACAATCTTTATCAATATTCCTAATTAATCTAATATCATTCCCATAATAGTTGCTAGTTACTCTTTCTCTGTTAATATTGCTATAATAAATTAACTTTTGAAAATTCTTCTCTGTACGCAGCAACTTTTCCCAATAACTAAAATCTTTTTGCTGCGCAAAACAAAAACTGATTGTTATTAACAACAAAAAACTAAATAACAATCTTTTCATTCGGTAAATCATTTAAAAAATGTAATACTAATTTCCTGCTTTCCAATTATCATTAGCAGAATTAGCATCTAATAATACATGGTTAGGATCAAAACTTACAGATTCTATAGCCTCTGTAGATGGATATAAGAAAGTCCATGCAGCGTTGCGCTGCCAAATTTCTACCGGTAAATTGATTGTTTCTGTTTTACCGCTCTTTGTTTTAATTAACAAAATAACTGGCAATGGCATTTTTTCTAAATTATCAATAGTGATATAAGCACCTTTAGAAGGGTCGTCATTTAAGTATTTAACATCTCTAACTGCAATATCAGCTTTCCAATTATTTAAAATCCAACCTCTCCAAAACCAGCTTAAATTTTCTCCAGCTACATTCTCCATGGTTCTAAAGAAATCATTTGGAGTTGGA
>JBILPO010000402.1:0-2783 GCA_044373805.1 Pelobium sp. | reverse complement strand
TGTATATCTGATGGTATTTACTTGATTGGAGGCTTCCACAGATTGAGATAAAACAAAATTCGAAAAGTTATTTGGAATAGAAAAACCTGCCGAATCTATCAATTCAAACTCTTTTAAATTATCAGTAATTTTATCATATTGGAACCTAAATCCAGCTTCCCAGTAAGATTTTTTTGTGGCGTAGTTAATTTTAAATTCGCTAGCATAGATATCTGCTTTAAGCTCATTTCTTCCGAAATTTTGATAGGCTCCAATCCCTCTATTAGCTCTTACTTTTCCGAAGTTATTATTTGCGAAATCATTTTCAATTTCATCAAAAATATAAGAGCCAAGAATATCAAAATTCTCTTTCTCGGTCATAAAAAACACTGAATTTACCCACTTAAAGTTCAGTTTATTATTGATTTCTGCATTTAAAGTAACAGACGAAACCAAATTGTTGTATTCGTCTTTTTCTTGCCCTTCGTAATTAACCCTCAATCGCAATAGCTCATTAAAAGTACCAAATTGCGTTTCTCTAGATTCGGGAACTAAACCAAATTTACTGCTGTTATAAATGCCTAAAAAGCTTAAACTTGTTTTTTTACTGAGTTTTAAATTCAATAAAGCTTGAAAATCGTAAAACTGAGGGTTATAGCTTCCTTCAACAGGCTGAGAATTTAAGATAAACTTATTCTGCTTATTTCTAAAACCTATGGCTCCATTTATATTTTTATAAGAAAAGAAGCTAGTTGCCGATAGACCATTAGTCCCAACACCTGCTGTATATTTTACCGAATCGGTATTTTTATACTGTACATCTAAAACAGAAGAAAGCTTGTCTCCGTATCGTGGCGCAAAACCTCCTGCAGAAAACTTCACATTACCTACCAAATCTGGATTAATTAAACTTAATCCCTCCTGCTGGCCATTTCTTACCAAATAAGGTTTATAAATCTCTACATCGTTAATATAGATTAGATTTTCATCAAAATTACCCCCTCTTACCGAGTATTGAGAGCTTAACTCATTATTAGTAGAAACACCTGGAAGTTGCTTTAAAATGGCTTCAAAATTTTGAGAAACATTAGGGTTTTGAGAAACAATTTTAGGATCAATTCTAATCATTCCCTGGTTTCTACCAATTTGATCCTTTACAATAACTTGTTCTAAGTTTTGAAGATCTCTGTTTAATGTAATCGATAAATTAAAATCTTTACCGGCTATAAGTTTTACTTCTACATTACTGGTGATAAACCCTAAAGAACTAAACGTAACTACATAATTACCTGGTTTTAGTTTAATTTCATAAGCTCCATTTAACTTGGTAATAGCAAAAATTTTAGTGCCTTGTATAGCCACTCTCACGTCTGCTTGTGGCATATTTAGCTCGTTGTTTACAATGCCTTTTATGCTTTGTGAAGTTTGAGCATGAGTTAAAAATGGAAATAACAAGAATAGAAATAAGAGCTTCTTAATCATGAAATACCGACTATTAAGCGCTTAAAATATTAGGGGATATCTTCTTTAATTCGGAAATAGCATGGTGCTGATCTACCGCACTAAAAATTGCATTTCCGGCTACCAAAACATTTGCACCCGCTTTCAATAAAGCTAAAGAGTTATGGATGCTTACGCCACCATCAATCTCAATATATAAATTAGGATTGCTTACTAAAGTCATCTTTTTTAATTGATGAATTTTATGATAAGTGTGATCTATAAATTTTTGTCCGCCAAAACCAGGATTAACCGACATAATTAATACCAAATCTATGTCATGAAGAATATCTGATAAAACGGCTACCGGAGTATGCGGATTTAAAGCTACTCCAGCTTTGCAGCCTAATTCTTTAATGGCTTGTATAGTTCTATGTAAATGCGTACAAGCTTCAAAATGTACAGTAATAATTTCGGCACCAACTTCTTTAAATTCTTTTAAATACCTATCGGGATTTACGATCATTAAATGTACATCTAAAGGCTTTTTAGCGAAGTTATTTACTGCTGCAATGACAGGAAACCCGAAAGAAATATTAGGAACAAATAACCCGTCCATTACATCTACATGAATCCAATCGGCATCACTTTTATTCAACATTTGGATATCTTCTTCCAAATTGGCAAAATTGGCTGAAAGTATTGAAGGAGCAATTAAGTGGTTCATGCATCAAATATACTAAATAAGCTTTCTTTTGAAAATTATCAGAAAGAGAGCAAATCTAATTCTATAATAAGTATATTTATACCTACTCAATCTTATGAAATTCATCTCATTACTAGCATTTATTATTTTTCAATTCTTTATTGCAGAAGCACAAACTTATAGCGCTAAAGAGATTTATATCCATTTTTTTTCGCCCGCACCAATTGCTGATATTGAAGCCATTACCAATTCTGCTACTATTACATTAGATGTCGATAAAAAAGAAGTTGAAATTGACCTCAAAGTAGCTTCGTTTAAATTTAAAAAAGCCTTAATGCAAGCTCATTTCAATGAAAAATATATTGAAAGTAAAAAACACCCTAATGCTGGTTATAAAGGGAAATTTAAAGAAACCGTCAATCTAGAAAAAGATGGTACCTATATTCTCAACTTAGAAGGCAGGTTTAATATTCACGGAGTAGAGAGGCAAAAAAATATAACTTGTAAAATTGTAGTTAAAGACCATCTCATATCGTTTTCAACTGCCTTTAAATTATTGAGCGCCGACTATAAAATTAAAGCGCCTGATGTGATTTACAGAAAAGTTGGCCAAGAAGTAAATGTTGATGCTAATGGGATTTTAGTTAAGAATTAGATG
>JBILPO010000401.1:0-2784 GCA_044373805.1 Pelobium sp. | reverse complement strand
TTTGGAGCTATGACCTATAAAATCGCACAAATCATCGCCTTCAAAGCAACAATTTTCTTATTCATAGAAATTGAATTTGATTTAAGCTTTTGGAATAAACTTCATACTTGAAGAATTAACGCAGTGACGAGTGTTTTTAGAGGTTAACCTTTCGCCTTCAAAAACATGACCTAGATGCCCGCCACAATTGGCGCAAACAATCTCTATTCTTCTACCATCAGCATCTGGAATTCTTTTTACCGCACCAGATATCTCATCATCAAAACTTGGCCATCCGCAATGTGAATCAAACTTATCATCAGATTGATAAAGTGGGGTATTACATTGCCTGCAAACGTAAGTGCCAGCTTCTTTTAAATCTGTGTATTCTCCTACAAAAGGTCTTTCGGTACCTTTTTGTAAAATCACATATTCTTCTTCGGGGGTGAGTTTATTGTATATCATGATATGTTTTTAAAACAAACGTAAAATTATAAGGTAAGTTTTAATGTTAACAAGTATTCTTCTTTTAAGGCCGTTAAACAATTTGCACACATACATCCTTCATAGTTTTTCAGAAATATATTGTACTTCATTTAAACTCAATTGAACTTGAGCACATTGGCATTGGGTATAGTTATTGGCTTTACATTCTATCTTATCACCACAACGCTCACAGCTAATGATCTCATGTTTTGCATACTCCATATTTAAAATAAAAGGCCTAAAGCTTACGCTAAAGGCCTATAATTAAAAATTTTATGCTTTTTTTTATGATCCGCAAGAAAGACAACCGTCCTCCATACTGCAACTTTGCCCATCTAAAGGAACCTCTACTTCATCATTCTGGTTCACTGGTTCTATTTCTTTTACGGCTTGACTTTGCACACTAAATTTTACTGCTTGTGCAGCAGCTTGTGTTCGCAAATAATACATACCGGTTTTTAAACCTTTTTTCCACGCATAAAAATGCATAGAAGTTAGTTTAGATGCTGATGGCGCATTAATAAACAAGTTTAAAGATTGAGATTGACAAATATAAGCGCCCCTATCTGCAGCCATGTCTATGATATTACGCATCTTGATTTCCCAAACTGTTTTATACAATTCTTTTATGGCAGCGGGAATAGAATCTATAGTCTGGATAGAGCCATTAGCTAAAATAATGTCTTCTTTCATTTTATTATTCCACAAGCCTAATTCTACTAAATCTTTTAATAAATGCTTATTTACAACCACAAACTCACCACTTAATACTCTACGGGTATAAATATTTGAAGTGTAAGGTTCAAAACATTCGTTATTTCCAAGGATTTGAGAGGTTGATGCTGTAGGCATTGGCGCTAACAATAAAGAGTTACGCACACCGGTTTTCATCACTTGAACTTTTAATTTTCCCCAATCCCAACGTTTTGTATCCGGCTTTACATTCCATAAATCAAATTGAAATTTCCCTTTAGATAAAGGAGAACCTTTAAAGGTTTCATAAGCTCCTTCTTTAATCGCTAAATCTGCAGATGCCTGCATAGATGCAAAATAGATGGTCTCAAAAATTTCTATATTTAATTTTTTAGCTTCATCACTTTCAAAAGGTAATTTCAAAAGCATAAAAGCATCTGCTAAGCCTTGAACCCCTAAGCCTATTGGGCGATGACGTAAATTAGAATATTGAGCTTCTATAACAGGATAATAATTATTATCAATGATGCGATTTAAATTAAGCGTAACTTGATAAGTTACATCATATAACCTTTGATGATCAAAAGTACCATTACTAACATATCTAGGTAAAGAAAGAGAGGCTAGGTTACAAACAGCAACTTCATCTGGAGAGGTATACTCTATAATCTCCGTACATAAATTTGAACTCTTTATAGTTCCTAAATTTTGCTGATTAGATTTGCTATTAGCGGCATCTTTATATAAAATATAAGGCGTTCCGGTTTCAATTTGTGCATCTAAAATTGCGAACCATAATTCTTGAGCTTTAATCGTTTTACGAGCTTTTCCTTCTTGCTCATAACGCTCATATAATTTCTCAAATTCTTCGCCATGGCAGTCCGCTAATCCAGGTGCTTCATGTGGGCAAAACAAACTCCAGTTTCCATCAGCCTCTACCCTTTTCATAAATAAGTCTGAAATCCATAAGGCATAGAATAAATCTCTGGCTCTGTTTTCTTCCTTACCGTGATTTTTCTTAAGGTCTAAGAAATCAAAAATGTCTGCATGCCAAGGCTCTAAATAAATTGCAAAAGCACCTTTACGTTTACCTCCACCCTGATCTACGTAACGAGCAGTATCATTAAACACCTTAAGCATGGGCACAATACCGTTGCTGGTTCCGTTAGTTCCGCTAATGTAAGAACCTGTTGCTCTTACGTTGTGAATACTTAAACCAATACCGCCAGCACTCTGAGAAATTTTAGCCGTTTGTGTTAAGGTTGCATAGATACCTTCGATGCTATCATCTTTCATAGCCACCAAAAAGCAGCTAGACATTTGAGGTTTAGGTGTTGCAGCATTAAATAAAGTTGGCGTGGCATGTATAAACCAACGCTCGCTCATCAATTCGTAAGTTTTAATGGCACTTTCCAAATCATGCTTATGGATACCTACAGCCACCCTCATAAATAGGTGTTGAGGACGCTCGGCTATACGGCCATTTACTTTCAATAAATAAGACCTCTCTAGTGTTTTGAAACCAAAATAATCGAAACTAAAATCACGGTCGTAAATAATGGTACTATCTAACAAATCAGCGTTTGCATTGATAATTTCCATCACATCATCAGCAATCATTGAAGC
>JBILPO010000400.1:0-2788 GCA_044373805.1 Pelobium sp. | reverse complement strand
CCGCCTGGCTGACGCCTGTCGGACAGGTATAGAATACCTGCCTGTCAGTATAGACGGGGAAGTTTCCTAAAATTTAAAATTAGGGTAAAAATGGTCCCTTATTTCAACGGATAGAATAAAAGTTTCTTAAAGGTTTTAATTAAGGTTCCTACCCAAAAGTAACAATAGTGAAGATCGGCTTCGATTTTGGGAGAATAAGAAAACTCAAAAACTGAAAGTGTGTAGGAAAAGTGTGTGGCTTTATGATTAGACGTAATTATAGAAAATCTTTTTACGGATTTAAGACAAGAACACTCGCATCAATTAAGCCTTAACTTTGATCTAGTTTATCAATAAATTCATCTTTGATTAACCCCTTAATAATATTAATATTAAAATTATTTAATTTCATCTAACGGGTTTAGTTAATCTTTTTATTAGTTTTAAATTAATTGTGGTAAACAATTGCAATTATTTATAAAAAAATATGGAACTGAACTTCTTTTGGGTTTACGAAATCAATCAATACTTATTATTATTACTCATTTTTTGTTTCTTTTTTGTTATATCCATTACTGGATATTTTCTTACCGATAAACCAATTGATAACTTCTTCGGTAATAGAGAAGACTCCAGAAATGAAATTGTTTCCGTTTATACGTCTATTATTGGTACTTTCTTTGCCATATTATTGGGTCTTGTGGCTGTCGCAGCATGGGAAGAGTATGGTTCTGCTGAAGAAAAAATTGAAAAAGAAGCTGGTTTATCTATGACTCTTTTAATTAATGTAAGCAGTTTGCCAGATTCCTTATCCATCCCAGTTAAAAGGGCAATTAAAAAATATAATGAGGAAGTGATTAATTTGGAGTGGCCTGAACAGGCAAAAGGCAATATTCCAACTAACGCGATGAATACCCTTATTAAAATACATAGAATTTTATTGAAGTTTAATCCCGAAACAGAAAACCAAAAAATTGTTTATGCCATGTGTCTACAAACGACTCAGGAATTTATTAAAGCCAGAAGAGATAGAGTATATAGCTCTTCCAATGGTTTACCAGAAATTATTTGGATAATAACTTTTTTGGGTTGTACCATTTTAATCATCATTACCTGGTTCTTTAAAACCAGTGATCAACTGCACATTATGATGAGCATTTTTACATCATTATTATTTTCACTATTAGTTTTTTTAATTGTTTCTTTAGATTGGCCATATCGTGGTTCTACAGGCTTAACCCCAGATTCATTCAAATATAATATAAGTAGACTTACTGAAATGGAAGAAATGATCCAACGTTCCAAGATGCCCAATAATTCAATAAATAAATAACTACACCCATTTTAGATGTTGACTAATAGTATCTATGAACTTTCACACCCAAAATTCTATGCCTCTTTGTTAGTACAATTTGCAGTTTAAAGATTGGCATTAACACCAATCCCAAGGAGATTCTATCTTTTTTATAACTTTTATTTGAGTTCCTTTAACTCCTACATCAAAATAATTATCTCCAGAGGTTCTTAAGAAGTTGTAACAACTCCAATTGTTAACAGTGTAGCTTTTGCCTACAACGATTTGGATAAATGGTATGAAATTTCTGTGGGACTTCAAACTCATCTTGGGCATGATATAGCTAAATCTCAAATGCGTGGATTTGGCGGTATGTTTAGTTTTGCTTTAGATGGAGGATACAATCTGGCAGAAAAGTTCTTTCCCTCCTTAAATCGGGTACATTTAGCCACCACTCTTGGTTCTGTCATTACACTCGTCGGTCTTTTCCATACTACAAGCCAACGTGGAATTAACAGAAACGCAGGGTCCCCATTTGGGTATTCCAGAAAGTTTAATCCGTTATTCAGTAGGAATTGAATCTGTTGATGATCTACTCCAGGATCTGCAAGATGGATTAAAGAGGATATAAGAATTAAGCTGAATTATAGAAATATCCGGATATGATTAAGCATGCTTTTTCGTATCCGGCTTTTTAATGGAAAGACTTTTTGGTTATTCTTTAATTAACAAGTTTAATTTTGTCGTTTTTTTGAATTTTAAACTCACCAATAAGATTACAATACTTATTAATGCTGCAAAGTAACACCATATAGATATTACATAATTTTCATAGAAAACTCTTGTGAATAAATAGGTGAATAGTATGATTACACCAATCAGACGGATTCTTTTTATACTTGAAAAAAAAGGTGATACACTTGTTGCAAGTAAATAAAATACTCCCCCGTACCAATTATTCGCAGCAGGGAAACTCATATCATACCTGATATGTGTGCCAGAAATGGAGGATTCAGCAGGGAAAGCAACCAAGCCATATCCCATTAGTAGGGCTTGAGTAAGGCCAAATGCCACAAAATAAATAAGTGCATTCTTGCGTATGGGTTCTTTCTCAAGAAACAACAGTGCCAAGGGAATAAAAATTGGCCATATCACCTGGGCAAAAAGTAGAAATCCGTAAGTTGAAGGTTTAACCCACTCAAGGTAGGACGGGTTAGAAATGGAAAGCCATAAAACCCCTTCAAATATTTGTTGAATTGATAGTAGAATAGGAATTGACGCTAAAAATATTTGAGCCCTGCTTTCTGAATTCTTAATGGATATTAGACCAATCCCCAATAATATTGCACTGGCACCAAAACTTGCTGTTGTAGAGAAACACATAATAAAAATCTGGTTTAAAGCTCCATAATCATTGTATTGGAGCATTTTTTAGGTATATAATTATTTTATTAAGTTCTGGATGACAGCTGTATTGTTTTCATGAGCTAAATCATAGAGTTCTTTGCTTTTGGT
>JBILPO010000041.1:0-9812 GCA_044373805.1 Pelobium sp. | reverse complement strand
TTCTAAAACACATGATTTAATCTAAAACCTATCTTCTTTATTACAGAAAAAGCCACCCTTTTGAGGCGGCTCTTCACACATTAACTAAACCAAAACTAATTTATTTTTTGCACATCACTGGCGCCTGATGATTTGATGCTTTTTTTAATTCCTGAGCCTTTATAACTTACATCACTAGCTCCAGATGCGTTTATACTAATGGTTTTTACCGTATGTAATTCGCCATCAGAAGCGCCGCTCATTTGTGCAACCACATCATCTGCAAGCAAATTAAAAGCCTTAACATCACTACCACCACTGGCTTGTAAATTAAATTTATCAGCTTTTCCTTTTAAATAAACATCACTACCGCCACTTGTAGAAAGCGTTAAATTATTCACTATTAAATCCAATTTAACATCGCTGCCGCCAGATGACATGATACTTAAACTATTCAATTTAAATTGATCTTTTCCATACACATCAGATCCGCCACTAGAAATTAATCGGGTTAACGTTTTAAAAGAGACCTGAGCTTTAATATCGCTTTCATCGCCCCAGCTCCAATTAAACCAGCCCGAGTTTTTCTCCATCTCAATTTTCAACAATCCATCACTTCCTTTAGACACCTTAACCCTATTTACTAATTCTTTTGTCCCACTTAACACAATTTGCTCATTATCACTTTGTGTGAGGTATAAATCAATGCCAGAAGAAACCGCTATTCCGTTAAAGTTGTTGTAACTTTCTTTGCGTTCTATAATTTGAGCAATTAATGCACTTGCACTATATGTTATAAGTAAGCATACTAAGCCTGTTTTCAAAAGTGTAGGATTGATCATTTTGTTTCGTTTTATTTTAGAGTGAATAGTTATAAAATTGTTTCAGTAAATTTTATAATAAGACACTAGTAAAAGCAATAAGGTTGCATCTTTCAAAAAATTTTTGCTTTGGCTAGAAATAGTTAATTTTAACACAGATAAATTAGCACTATGACTTCTAAGAAAGTACTCATCCTTAATCAAACTCAAATTCAACAAAAAATTAATCGTATTGCGCATCAAATACTGGAAGATAATTTTGAAGAAAAAGAAATTATTATTGCCGGTGTAGTAGATAGAGGCTATAGATTGGCTTTAAGAATTGAAAAAGTACTTTCTAAAATATCTGACTTAAAAATCAAATTAGCAAAAATAGAACTTAATAAAGACAGCTCTAAATTAGAATCGGCTATAGACATTCCTATCTCTGACTGCGAAAATAAAGTAATAATTTTGGTTGATGATGTTTTGAATAGTGGGAGAACTTTAGCTTATGGCCTAGGTGTATTCTTAAATATTCCGCTTAAAAGATTAAGATCAGTAGTATTAATTGATAGAAGTCATAAAAATTTCCCAGTTTCTACTGATTTTGTAGGCTTAGAACTTTCAACAGTTTTGAAAGAACATGTCACTGTTTATTTAGATGAATTGGATGCAGAAGATGCTGTTTATATAGATTAATTTATGGATGATGTGATTTGAGTTTTTTTTCAATAGCATTTACCATCATATCTACACCTAAATCACCCTCTTTTAGTATGATTTGTGCCTGCTCATAAAAAGGGCGCCTTTCTTTTAATTTCATTTCAATAAAGTCTATTAATTGCTCCATATTTTTTCCTTTTACCAAAGGTCTTTCTACACGGGCATTAATTAATCTTTCGGCTAAAACTTTTACCGGCGGATCTATAAAAATAGTAATGCCATTTTTGTTCATCCAATCCATATTATCAAAAAAACATGGCGCACCCCCTCCAGTAGCAATAATAGCTTCACTGTCTATGGCGGCCAACTGTAAAACATCCCGCTCTTTTTCTCTAAAACCATTTTCACCAAAAGCAGCAAAAATATCAGGAATACTCATTTGATATTTTAGTTCTACCATTTCGTCTAAATCTATAAATGGTCTGTTAAATTTGGCTGCAAAAGTTCTCCCAAGCTTACTCTTACCGCAACCCATAAAACCGATTAAGAATATTTTCATTGTGTTATGATTTAAGAATTGATATAATCAGAATATTTCAATTTAATTTCACTCGTGGATCTAAAACCGAGTATAATAAATCGGCTAAAATATTAATGATTACAAAAATAAAGGCGATAAACAAAATAGCCCCCATCACTACTGGCAAATCAGCCAATTCAAGCGCATCAACCGTTGCTTTACCTAAACCGTTAAATCCAAAAATATATTCTACAAAAAAAGAACCTGCCAACAAAGAAGCAAACCAACCAGAAACTGCCGTGACCACGGGGTTTAAAGCGTTTCTTAGTGCATGTTTCATAATGATTGTAGTACTATTTAAACCTTTTGCTTTTGCCGTACGGATATAATCTTGCTCCATCACATCTAGCATCGAACTTCGGGTAAGTTGCATAATGATAGCTAAAGGGCGCAAGCCTAAGGTTAACATGGGTAAAATCAGGTTTTTCCAAACCAAAACTTCGCCTTTAAAAGCATCATAATCATATAAACTCCCCGACATGTTTAAGCCGGTATAATCGCTCCAAACAAATCCGAAAAGCCAAGCAATAATAATTCCAGCAAAAAAAGATGGAGCAGAAATCCCTAATATTGACCCGGCTATAGCTGATTGATCTATCCAAGTGTCTTTATAAACAGCCGCTATTACGCCTAAAAATATTCCTAAAACGGTGGCAAATATCATGGCTGTAGTAGCCAATATTAAAGTATTAGGAACGGTTTCTGCCAATATAGAAGTGACTTCTCTTTTGGTTTGGTAAGACCGACGCAGATAGGGCATTTTTAAAACTAATGCACTTGCCTCACCTACATTAATTAGCTTTTGGTAATGATATTTTGCTTGGGTAGCACTATCTTTTTGATGGATGCTTAAAGGCGATAAATCATTGATATAATATAGAAACTGAACCGAAATAGGTTTATCTAAACCAAACTCTTTTCTTACGGCTTCTAAAGATTGTACATCAGAACGCTGACCTTGAGTCATTCGAGCAGGATCTGCCGGTAAAATATTGAACAAAAAGAAAATCACCACCACCACACCTGCTAAAACTGCTAAGCCATATCCAATTTTATTGAGCAGGAATTTCAACATTATTGTTTGCTAAAATATTTATCAGCCAGTTGATTATAATTTGGCAAAGCCGATGCAGGCCATTTATCAATTACTACTCCGTTTTTTAATAAAATTAAACCCGGATTTGATCTCACCATACTTTTTAGCGGAACAGCATCAGCGTAAAAAATCTCGGTAACCAACTTTAAATCTTTAGAGAAAACGGCAGCATCTTGAGCCGAGTTAGAAGTTAAAAACACGGTACGGATATTAAAATTTTCTACGGCATTAATAGAAATGGCATTGATATCGCCCATTGCTTTTTTATTGGTTTTAGATAAATTCCAGCCTACAGCCACCAAATTATAATATGGATTTTCGAAAATCTCTGTAGTATAACCTACTCCTTGCGAATCAAAAACATTAAGATCTTTGATTTTAGGTTGAAAACCCGCTTTTATCAATTTAGGTTCAGAAGAATTTATTAATTCCCAGTCGGCATTTTCATATATTTTGGTGCTGAGGTACTCTTTATCGGTCATCTTTTTATCCTCTCCGGTTTTCTTGTTTTTCAAAGTATAAATAATTTGAAACTCATCTTGAGGAGCTCCTTCAGGAACTTTCATTTGAGCCGGGATACTTAAACCAACTTTATAAGGTAAAAAATCAACAAAAGGCAAAAATGTATAAGTATAAAAACCAAAAATTAGCGTAACCACCACCGTAAAAATAGTGATCAATTGCTGCTTCCTTTTTTGAATGGTAATGGGGTTAATATCATCCTTTTTAGCAAAAATATAAACGATAAAAATTAATAAAAATAAATCTTTACTAAATGATTGCCAAGGAGTTAAGGGGATAGCATCGCCAAAGCAACCGCAAGTTTTAACTACATCAAAATAAGCCGAATAAAAAGTAAGGAAAGTAAAAAATACAATGAGTAGCAATAAACCCCAAGCCACTTTTTTAGCATAAACGCCTGTGAGTAATAAAACGCCTAAAATCACTTCTAAAGCGCATAAAAATATGGAAAAGAAAACTGCAAATGGATTTAAAAACACCATATGAAAAACCTCAAAATACTCTTCTAACTTATAAGAAAAGCCCAAAGGATCATTAAGTTTAATGAGCCCAGAAAAGATAAAAAGCAAGCCTACAAAAACTCTTGCTATCCAAAGAATGGTGTTTTTAGAAGTATTGTTCATGAATTATTTTTAAGAAACTCCCAATTTAATGAGTGCAAAAACAGCATAATTTAACATATCCTGATAGTTGGCCTTAATGCCTTCAGAAGCTAAGGTTTTACCTTCATTATCTTCAATTTGCTTGACGCGTAAAATCTTCATCAATATTAAATCTGTTAAAGAACTCACTCGCATATCTCGCCAAACTTCACCATAATCGTGGTTTTTAGCGGCCATCAATTCTTTAGTTTCTAAAACTTTGACCTCAAAACTTTCGGCAACTTTATCTGCATTTAATTCTTGTGGTGCATTTTCATCCAGCTCAAGCTGCATCATTGCAATTACACAATAGTTAACAATGCCAATGTATTCGCCAATAATATCTTCTCCTACTTTACTCACTTTTTTATCTTCCAAAGTTCTAATGCGCTGAGCTTTAATAAAAATTTGATCGGTAATAGAAGAAGGTCTTAAAATGCGCCAGGCAGTACCGTAATCTTTGGTTTTTTTGATAAAAAGGCTTTTACAAACCTTTATAATAGCGTCGTATTCTGAAGAAGTATTGTTTGCCAAAACTTTTTATTTGTTTGTTTTAATGATGAATTAATGCCTATTTTGCCTTAAATGATGGCTAAAGATACATTTTTTCAGGTAAAGAAAACCCTCAATGTGGGTGGTAAAATCATAGATCTTACCCAACCCAAAGTAATGGGTATTTTAAATATTACACCAGATTCTTTCTTTTCTGGCAGCAGGCTACAATCAGAAAAAGAAATTTTATTGCAAGCAGAAAAAATGCTAAGCGAAGGTGCTGACTTTTTGGATTTAGGCGCTTATTCTAGCCGAGTTGGCGCAACAGATATTTCGCCCGAAGAGGAAGAAAAAAGATTGATGCCTGCTATTAAAATTATCGTTAAAAATTTTCCGGAAGCCTTATTATCTGTTGATACTTTTAGGGCTACAATTGCTGAAAAAGCGATTGAAAATGGCGCACACATTATCAATGATATTGCCGGCGGAAATTTAGACAAAAGCATGTTTGAAGTAGTGGGGAAGTTAAAAGTGCCCTATATTTTAATGCACATGAAAGGTAACCCTCAAACCATGAAAGACCTGAATCAATATGAAAATATGATGCAGGAGATAAGCTATTATTTTTCGGAAAAAATAGAACAACTCAAAGAAGCAGGTGTAAAAGACATTATTTTAGACCCTGGTTTTGGTTTTGCAAAAAATGCGGAACAAAACTTTAAACTTTTACAACATTTAGAAGATTTTAGGATGTTAGGCTTCCCTGTTTTGGCGGGTTTATCAAGAAAATCCATGATTTGGAGATCATTAAATGTTTCGCCTGAACAAGCTTTAAATGGCACCACTGTTTTAAATACCATTGCCCTACAAAATGGGGCTAGCATTTTACGCGTTCACGATGTAAAGGAAGCCAAAGAATGTATTAATTTAATAACTCTTTTAAGCTCAAATGCTATTTAAGCTAATTGTTTTTACTATTTTGGAGAGATGGATTTTTTAGATTTTAGTTTTCTTAAGTTAACCATGTTAGATCTGATAGATATGCTATTAGTAGCTATCATTATCTATTACATTTATAACCTCATCAGAGGCACCATTGCTGTCAATATTTTTATCGGATTTATCCTTATCTATTTTCTTTATTTTATTACCGATGCTTTAAAAATGAAATTGCTTTCTGGCATTTTAGGAAGCTTTGTAAGCGTAGGTTTTATTGCTTTAATTGTAGTTTTTCAGCAAGAAATCAGAAGATTTTTACTCACCATTGGTAAAAATATATCGCTAAAAAACAGAACCTGGCTTAAATATATTTTCAAAAAAGAAGAGCTGGAAAGAAACAACATGGCAAAAATAAAACCCATTATTGATGCCTGCAAAACCATGAAAAAAACCAGAACAGGCGCTTTAATTGTGTTTGCAAAATACTTTGATCAGGATGCCTTTGTGAATAGCGGCGAGATGATGGATTCTAAAATTTCTAAACGTCTGTTAGAAAGCATTTTCCAAAAACACAGTCCTTTACATGATGGAGCGGTAATTATTTCAGAAAATAAAATAAAATCTGCCAGCTGTATTTTACCTTTAACAGAAAACGATAAATTACCCGCACAATTTGGACTACGCCACAGAGCTGGAATTGGTGTAACAGAATCTAGTGATGCCACTGCTTTAATTGTATCTGAAGAAACTGGCGAAATTTCTTACGCCCAGCAAGGAAGAGTAAAAATGAATATCAGTTTTACCGATTTAGAAAGACTGCTTAACAAAGATTTCAACTAGGTTACAGTTCCCTTCACACCTTTACAATCTGCTTTACAATCTCTAATCTGTAGTAAAATTAATTGTCAATTAGTTAATTTCAAACTATGGAGCTTTCTTTAATTGTGCCCATCAAAAATGAAAAGCAAAACATAATCCCTTTATATCAGTCTGTAAAAGAGGCTTTAAAAAATATAGATTATGAATTAATTTTTGTTGATGATGGCTCTACAGATGAAACTATTAATGAGATCAGGAAAATAAAAAGCAAACGCATCAAACTTTTGGTGCTGAGAAAAAACTATGGCCAAAGCACCGCCATGACAGCCGGGATAGACTGTGCCGAAGGAAAGTACATTGCCTTAATAGATGGAGATTTACAAAATGACCCTTCAGACATTCCAATGATGCTAAACAAATTAATTAAAGAAGATTGGGACGTGGTCGCCGGTAACCGTAAAAACAGAAAAGACGGTACACTTTTAAGAAAAATACCCAGCAAAATTGCGAATGCCATTATCAGAAGTACCACCAATGTGCATATTTTAGATTATGGCTGCACCCTTAAAGTTTTTAAACAAGAAATTGCTAAAGATTTAGGCTTATATGGGGAATTACATCGCTTCATCCCGGTTTTGGCAGCCTTACAAGGAGCTAAAATTACTCAGGTTGATGTAAAGCACCATGCCCGCCAATTTGGAGAAAGCAAATATGGTATGAACAGAACATTTAAAGTAATGGCCGATTTAATGACCATGCTTTTCTTTAGAAAATACATGCAGAAACCGATGCATTTGTTTGGAGGTATAGGTCTTAGCCTTTTTAGTATGGGTGTAATGATCAATATTTATCTGCTTACTTTAAAACTTTTAGGAGAAGACATTTGGGGGAAACCGCTGATGATTTTGGGCATCATTCTTCTATTAGCGGGTTTGCAATTTATCACTTTTGGTTTACTATCTGAGGTAAATATGCGGACTTATTATGAATCTCAAGGGAAGAAACCTTACCAAATTAGGCATACTTATAGCTCCCAATAATGAAGCATAAAAATTGGTTTAAATTTACGGTCAAGCTATTTATAAGCGCCATTTGCCTTTACTATGTTTTTACCAAAATAGAATTTATTCCATTTTTTAATCTGCTAAAAACAGTCCGTATTTATTGGATAATTTTAGCCATTTTATTCTTCATTATATCTAAAATTATTGGCGCCTTCCGACTCAATATTTACCTTAAAAACGCAGGCATCAACCTCAGCGAGATAGAAAATTTGAAACTTTATTGGTTAGGCATGTTTTACAATCTTTTTTTGCCTGGTGGTATAGGTGGCGATGCATATAAAATCATCCTACTCAAAAGAAGATTCAATAAAACCTATAAAACCATTAGCACCGCGGTTTTATTAGACCGGACATCTGGGTTAGTGGCTTTAATTGGCTTAGCTATCTTTTTCGCCTGCTTTATTCCTCTTTCTAATTGGTATTTAATCTTGATCATCATTTCCTTTTTCTCAGGATATACTGTTTATAGGTTTCTCCTTTTTAGATATTTTGCTACGCATAGGCAAAACATTTTAAAAACTGATTTATTGGGTTTAATAGTTCAGCTTTCACAAGGTTTTAGTATCATTTGCATTGCTTTTGCACTCTCAACTGCGCAAAACTTCGCCGTTTTACTAGTGATATTTTACATTTCGTCTTTAAGCACTTTATTGCCTTTATCTGTTGGAGGCTTAGGCGCCCGAGAAATCATCTTCCTGTTTGGCGCAAATTATTTAGGTTTTCCGCAAGAAGTTTCCGTAAGTATTAGCCTGATTTTTTATGTGATTAGTGCTTTGATTTCTCTGTTTGGCGTTTACTTTGTTTTTGGGAAAACTTTTAATACAAAACCTGTTTAATTCTAATAATTTGGGCGTCCCAATAGCTATCGGGACGCCCAAACAAAGATTCATTTAATACCCAAAATCAATTTATCCTTACCAAATAAGATTTTCTAAGCGTTTGATTTCTTGTATTTGGATTTAAAAATTTTCCGTTTAATCTGGTAATTCCGAATTCATTTTTACTGATGACATCTGTAACGGGTAGTGTCTTTTTCATTTCCTGATAGCCTTCTTCATTGGTTAAAATCCATAAAGTAGTCGGTTGATTTTCCATTTCGGCAAAGGTGATGAGCGGTGTGAGGTGTTTGGTGTAGAAATCAAAAGTGTAGTGGTTTTCTTTGTATTTATAAATGTCTTGCACTATTATTTCTTGCCTTTTCAACTCGGCAGCTAAGGTTGTGCCGGCATCATATTGAGATAATTGAGGATAAAAATTTCCGTTCATTAAAACGTTGACCAATACACTAGTGAGTACAGAAATAATCACTATTTTTCTGATGATTCCTTTTTCTGTGATGATCACCCAAATTAGTATTATTAGAAAGAGAAAAGCAATGGCGGCTATCCAAAAAGACTGTATCGGGAACACCCAAAAAGTTAAAATACCCGATAATAATAAACAAACTCCCATCACAAAATATTGCAGGCCTAAATAAAATTTGAAAGTTTTTAGTCGGTTTTCTATAGCGTTGAAATAAAATTGAGCCGCAGTTAGAATGGCTAAAACCGGAAATAAAATATTGAGGTAATGCGGCAACTTATATTTTGAGGTAGAGATAATAAAAAGTATCAGAAGTGTAGTACCTAAGGTTAAAAATTCTATTCCGTTTTGGTAGCGAAATTTTGTTTTTATAAAAAAGATAATCCTATCAACGATGGCATGATAGGTTAATAAACACCAAGGCAAAAAAGCCCAAAGTAAGGTGTGGAGAAAAAAGAAATAATCTACTTTTGCTTTCCCCCAGTTTGTACCTGCCATCCGCTCAAAATTTTGCGACCAAAGGATAAATTTCAATCCGGATATATTGTTCATCCCTCTTATTACCTTCTCGGGATGTAAATCATATTGCACATAATAAGCATACAATACCGGAGAAATGAAAAGCGCAAAATATATAACAACCAATAGCCATTTTAGATTAAAAAAGGCTTTCCAATCTCGCTTATAAAGCAATAAACAAAAGATGGCTAAACTGGGCATTATTAAACCCACCATACCTTTGGTAGAAAACCCCATGGCCAAACCTAAGGCGCCAAGCAAATAGTTGAACCATTTATTAAGGTAAACAGCTTCAACTAATTGCCAAACTGCAAAAATGATGGAGGCGGTAAGAATGGCGTCCATCCTTACATCCATATTAGCCAATATTAAAGCCTGTGCACTAGCTAAAAT